>NZ_QSFY01000015.1:0-56976 GCF_003467965.1 Collinsella sp. AM42-18AC | reverse complement strand
TTTATTCAGTCCAAGTTTCGGGGCGCAGTTCACAGACACCTTTGTGGTGGTTTATGCTTTTCCGGGTGGAAGGGAGCGAGCAATGGCGTCTGAGGGCTTTTTTGATCGGGTGTACGAGGTGGTCGAGCAGATCCCCGAGGGGATGGTCGCCACGTATGGTCAGGTGGCGCTGCTTGCCGGTCGCCCACGAAGTGCGCGGTACGTGGGGTATGCCCTGCATAGCAATCCGCGCCCCGGCGAGATTCCCTGTCACCGCGTGGTGTTTGCCGACGGTCGCATTTGCGAAGGCTTTGCCTTTGGCGGCCCCGATGCTCAACGTGAGCTTTTGCTAGGGGAGGGTGTGGCGTTTAAGGACGACATGCACGTCGATCTGGGCGCCTGTCGCTGGCCTGCCGGACTCTAACGGTTCTGCCGTGGCTAAAACCGCCACAAAGGTGCCTGTCCCCTTTGTGGTGTGGTGGTTTTAGTTTACCCGGGCTAACTTATGGAGAAGGTATGGCGGCGCATATTGACGCTAGAAAGTAAACCACGGTGAACTATATTGGTTTCAGCAACGGAGCAGGCAATAGGCGATGAAAAAGCCTGCCCTGTTGAGTTTGATTCGCATTCCTCCCCTCTGTGCGATTCAACGGTGTACTTCGGGAACAGGCCCGCTGGCAACTAACTGCCGGCGGGCCTGTTCCTGTTTGTCGGGGGAGTGCGATGGACGGAGCCGAAGCGGTCCGGCTCCAAAAAAGGCGGACGCCGTAGCGCCCGCCCTATAGCAATCGAAAGCTCAAGCCAGCAGATCGGTCTAGTACACCATGCCCATGGCGTCCTGAACCTCTGCCAGGGTCTGCTCGGCGATCTCGTTAGCACGACGGTTGCCCTCGTGCAGCACGTCCTTCACGTAATCCAGATCGTTCTCGTAGCGCTGGCGACGCTCGCGGATCGGTGCGAAGTACTCGTTGACGGCCTCGGTCACGTACTTCTTGAGCTGGCCGGAGCCGCCCATGCCAATCTCCTCGGCAATCTCGACCTCGGAACGGCCGGTGCAGATGGCGGCCGTCGAAAGCAGGCCAGACACACCGGGGCGGTTCTCGGGATCGAACGTGATCATGCGCTCGGAGTCGGTCTGGCTTTTCTTGATGCGCTTGGCCGTCTCCTCGGCGGTCATCGAAATATTGATGGCGTTGCCGTAGCTCTTGCTCATCTTGCGACCGTCCAGGCCCGGCAGCAGCGGGGTCTCGGACAGCAGCGCGTCGACCTCGGGGAACACCTTGCCGTAGCGGTTGTTAAAGCGGCGGGCGATGGTGCGGGTAAGCTCGATGTGCGGCAGCTGGTCGCGACCGACGGGCACCACGTTGCCCTTGCAGAACAGGATGTCGCAGGCCTGATGCACCGGGTAGGTGAGCAGAAGGCCGGTGAGCTCGTGGCCCGAGGCCTCCATCTCAGCCTTGACGGTGGGGTTGCGCGCCAGTTCGGCCTCGGACACCAGCGACAGGAACGGCAGCATGAGCTGGTTGGCTGCGGGCACGGCGGAGTGTGCATAGATCATGGTCTTGTCGGGGTCGATGCCGCAGGCAAGGTAGTCCATGACCATGTTGTACACGTTGTCCTGGATGTGCTCGGTCGTGTCGCGGTCGGTGATGACCTGGTAGTCGGCGATGAGCACGTTGGTCTTGGCGCCCATGTTCTGCAGCTCAACACGGCCCTTGAGGGTGCCGAAGTAGTGGCCCAGGTGCAGACGGCCGGTGGGGCGGTCGCCGGTGAGCATGGTGAACTTCTCGGGCGTCTTGGCCAGGCCCTCGCGAATGGCGTTGCTCTTTTGCAGCGCGACTTCGTAGCTGTTCTCGTTTGGCATGATTGCTCCTAACGTATGTTCATGGGTCAAGATGATAACGCGTTTATTGGAGGGGCGGTGCGTAAGTAGGCGAGGGGCGGGAGAGGGACGCGCGTGGTGCGGCATGTGCGATGGGTGCGGCGCGGCCGCGCTTGGCTAACGGTGCTTTGGCACATCCTCGGCAGCTTGCCCTAGAGCTTGTGGTGGCGCTCTTCTTTGCGCTCCTCGGCTGCCTGCTCCTCCAGCTTAAAGGCGGGGTCGTCGGGGGTGACGAGCTCGTCCTCGTGCGTGCGCTTGTTGTAATGGTGGCGTAGCACGGGTTCAAACAGGTGCAGGTGCTTGGCGAAGGCCGCCGAGCCAATGGCGAGCACGGTAAAGATGAGCACACGCATGGGCACTTCGACCTGGTTAATCGCGGCGGCGCCGGCCGAAAGCATGATGCACCAGGCATAGATGAGCAGCACGGCCTGTTTTTGGTTGTAGCCTTCTTGGATCAGGCGGTGGTGGATGTGGCCCTTGTCGGCCTGCCCAATGCTAATGTGGGCGCGCCTGCGGCGCACGATGGCGCTAAACGTGTCGATGATGGGCACGCCGGCAACGATGAGCGGGATGATAAGCGAGGTGAGCGCGGCGGTGCGGCTCACGTTGAGCAGCGAGATGGAGCCCAGTGCAAAGCCCAGAAGCAGCGACCCCGAGTCGCCCAAGAAGATGCTTGCGGGGTTGAAGTTGTAGCGCAAAAAGGCCAGACAGGCGCCAAAGAGCGCAATGGAGAGCGCGGCGGCGTCGATGCGGCCCGAGAGAACGGCCATCGAAAACATGGTGAACGAGGCGATGCCGCAGATGCCCGTGGCCAAGCCGTCGAGGCCGTCGATGAGGTTAATGATGTTGGTGAATGCCACCAGATAGATTACGGTGATGGGGTAGGCGAGCCACCCGAGCATGATTTCGCCGGGGGCAAACGGGTTGACGATGACGCCGATCCGCAGGCCGCCGATACAGGCGATGAGCGCGGCGAGGACCTGTCCGGCCAGCTTTTGCTTGGGCTTGAGCTGGAAGACATCGTCGATAGCGCCGGTCGCAAAGATGACGGTAAAGGAGAGTGCCAGCATGGGATAGCTAATGTGAAGGCGCGGGTGCGGCACCAGGACGGGTGGCCAGCCTAGGTGCCAGGTGCCTAAGATTTGCACAATGCAGGCAACGACCAGGCCCAAAAACACCGCCGTTCCGCCCAAACGCGGGATGGGCTTGGTGTTGATGCGGCGCTTAGAAGGATAGTCGACGGCATCGAGCTTAATTGCCAAGCGCTTGACCAGGGGCACCGCGAGGAAGGTCGTGATAAAGGCCGCCGCTGCCACGCATAGGTACGGTATGTAGCTCGGGGATGAAGCCATGAATCTAAAAACCGCCAAGCGTCGAAGGAAAAGGTCAGAAGAACGCCATGCGCAAAGGGCATAGCCGAACCATAATACTCGACCAAGGGGGGTGCATGTAATTGCACGCAGCGATAATCACGCGCTTACCAGATATTGGGATGTCGTCGATGGCTTGTCGGGATGCCGGCGGGAATCCATATGGACTGTAATGGTGATTTTCGGCAAAAGAAAACCACCCCCCACGTTACGAAAATGAACCCACCTAAAACAGGTGGGTGCCCTCATCGACCGTTCCAGCGTCCTTAACAACGAAGGATACCTGTACTAGGTACGACTGTGTGGGCTCCCTAAATAAACGCGACGGTTCACCCAGTTGCTCCGCGGGGGGCGGAATACCTACATCATAAAGCGGCACTTTGTGGATTCCAGTCTTGACATTACAAAAATCGTGTCGGACGATTACGGCGCCTTAGGGACGGAGTCGTCTACGCGGCCTGGCCCTTTACGTTTGAGCTGCTGAATCGTTGTTTTGGAGCATGTTTTTATGCCGACGTCGTTGACCGAACTTTTTTCGCCCGCCTGCCATTTGTGTCCGCGCCGTTGCGGTGCGGCGCGCGATGAGGGTGCGCGCGGCGTATGCGGTGCCGACGACACGCTCAAGGTGGCCCGCGCCGCGCTTCATATGTGGGAGGAGCCGCCTATCTCGGGCGAGGCCGGTTCGGGCACGATTTTCTTTAGCGGCTGCTCGCTCAAATGCGTCTATTGTCAGAACCACGAGATCTCGACCGGCAATTTTGGCCTTGAGATTTCACCTGAGCGCCTGGTCGAGATTATGCTGGAACTGCAGGATCAAGGTGCCAACAACATTAACCTGGTGACGGCGACGCACTACGCGCATCTGCTGCCGGCCGCGATTGCCGCGGCACGGGCGCGCGGGTTGGTCATCCCAATCGTCTACAACACAAGTGGCTATGAGCGGGCGAGTGCCGTAGCTGCCCTGGGTGACCTGGTCGATGTGTGGCTCACCGACTTTAAATATGCCGATGCCGGGCTTGCGCAGTCGCTTTCTCATATTAAGGATTACCCGCGCGTGGCCGTGTCGGGCCTGGCACAGATGGCGTGCGAGATCGAGCGCCGCGGGGGAGAGCTGGTGGACGAGGACGGGCTCATGAAGCGCGGCATCATCGTGCGCCACCTTGTGCTGCCGGGGCATGCGGATGACTCGTGCCGTGTGTTAGACCTGGTGTGGCAGACGGTGGGCGACGTGCCGATCTCGGTCATGAACCAGTACACGCCCAATGCGCTCATGCGCGAGCAGGGCGGCGACCTGGCACGCGCCGTGACGCGCGAGGAGTACGAGCAAGTGCTCGACCATGCCGACGACCTGGGCTTTACGACGATGTTCTGGCAAGAGGGCGGCGCGGTAGACGAGAGCTTCACCCCGGCCTTCGACACTACCGGCGTCCTCACCAGCGCAAAGTAGTGCGCTCGCCGATGATTTTTCTGGGACGGGGATTAAAAAATCATCGAGAGGATCGCCTGCTCGGAAAGTTGTCAAAATAGCCGCGCCCCAAAAAGACTGGTTATTGGGCGTTGACAGTTGGCGAGCCGTAGGTAAAATATCAACTTGTCCTGGGGACGTAGCTCAGTTGGGAGAGCGCTGCCGTCGCATGGCAGAGGCCGAGGGTTCGACTCCCTTCGTCTCCACCCTTGGATTTGATAAGCCGCTGACATTGTGTCGGCGGCTTTTTTTAAAAGAAAGGGCTGTACCATGGCCGAGCTTGAGTCCCAACCATTGTCCGAAGAGGAGCGCGCTGAGTTGGAAGAGCTCCGCGCCGAGAAGGCCCGCCGCGAGGCTCGGGAAGAGGCCCGTCGCGAGCGTGAGGAGCTGGCTGCCCTGCGTGCCGAGCGTGCGAAGGCCGAGGAGGCCGCTGCGAACGCCGCATCCGCATCGGCGCCCGCGCCCGCATCCGAGCCCGCTGCTGCGAAGCCTGCACCTGCCGCGCCCAAACCTCAGCCAAAAAAGGCCGCTCGTCCCAAGTCCGTCGAGCCCAAGCCGAGCCGTCACGAGATGACCTTTGCCCAGCGCATGGTTACCTCCAAGGAACCTACGGGCGAGAACGAGATCCCTGGCATGGCGCCGGCTCAAAAAATCATCATTGTCCTTGCCCTCATCGCGTTTGTCATCTTTATGGGCTACACGATCCTGACCAGTATGGGCCTGCTCTAACCGATTTACATCGGGCGTCATGTCCGAACACTCTGCCCTTGTCCAACCCTCAACCTCTGCACAACGCATCCGAAAGGTCGCCCCATGGCTTTGACCGACATCTCGTATCCCACCGACATTGCAATGCTCACCGATCTGTACGAGCTCACTATGGCCCAGGGCCTGTGGGAGAGCGGCAAGGCCAATGAACAGGGTTGTTTTACCGCGTTTTACCGCGACCATCCCTTTGGCAGCGCCTATGCCGTCATGTGTGGCACCGCCGAACTGCCCGAGCTGGTCGAGAATCTACGCTTTACGCCCGAGGACATCGACTACCTCGCCTCGCTTGAGGCCCCTGCCGGCGGCGCGATGTTTAAGCCTGGATTCCTCGACTACCTGCGTGATTTTCGTGCGCACGTAAACATCGACGCCGTCCCCGAGGGCGAGCTCGTCTTTCCGCGCGAGCCCATGGTGCGCGTCACCGGCCCCGCGCTGGAGTGCCAGCTGCTCGAGACGGCGCTGCTCAACATCGTCGGGTTCCAGACGCTTGTCGCCACCAAGACGGCGCGCGTGGTGCTCGCCGCCGACGGTCGCCCCGTGGCGGAGTTTGGCCTGCGCCGAGCCCAGGGTCCCGATGGCGGCCTGGCCGTTGCGCGCGCGAGCTACGTTGCCGGCTGCTCCTCTACGTCCAATGTGCTCGCCGGCCGCCGCTACGGTATTCCCGTCTTTGGCACACATGCGCACAGCTGGGTGATGAGCTTCGATTCCGAGCTCGAGGCCTTCCGTGCCTTTGCCAAGTCGAGCCCCAAGAACTGTACGCTGCTCATCGACACCTATGACGTGCGCGAGGGCTGCGAGCATGCCATTACGGTTGCCAAGGAGATGGAGGCGGTGGGCGAGCGTCTATCGGCTATTCGCATCGACTCCGGCGACCTCGCCAAGCTCTCCAAGTATGTGCGCGGTCGTTTTGATGCCGAGGGCCTGCCCTATGTGGGGATCTCGGTTTCTAACGATCTGGATGAGTACACGATTCAGTCGCTGCTCGACCAGGGCGCGCCCATCGACAGCTTTGGCGTGGGTACCAAGCTCGCGACCTGCTATGACCAGCCGGCGCTGGGCGGCGTGTACAAGCTTTCCGCCCGCCGTGCGAGCGAGGCAGATCCATGGACGCCGGTGGTCAAGCTCTCCGAGCAGCCCTACAAGCGCACGATCCCGGGCGTGCAACGCGTGCGCCGTTATTACGACGGCTTTGGCGGCCCGGTCTGCGACATGATCTACGACGAGGACCATCTGGCGGGGGAGGGCGCCGCGCGCGGCAATACCCTCGTGGCCGTGAATGATGCCGCCCTGGTGACTGACGTGTCCGAACTTGAGTATCGCGAGCTGCTGGTGCCGATCGTGCGCGATGGCAGTGCGGTGGCTCCGCGTGAGAGCATCCAGGACGCGCGCGAGCGCTGTGCTTGGGCGCTCGATCATCTGGACGCAGCTTTCAAGCGCTTCCTGTACCCGCAGACCTATGTGGTGGGCATGGAGCAGGGCCTGGCTCAGGTGCGCGACGAGCTCGTACGCAAGAACATGGCCGCGGCCTCTGCTTTTCCCTGGGCTCACTAATTCCTTGGGCGGTAGGGGCGAGTCACGCTCCCTTGGCCGCCAGCTCGGCCGTTCGCTGAACAGTTGATTGGTTTGACGTATGACGACTTCTTATAAAACGATGGTGGTAAAGATCGGTTCGTCCACGGTGGTGGGTGCCGATGGCAAGGTCAACCGCGCCTTTATCGGCGGACTTGCCGATCAGGCCGCAGCGCTGCGCAAGCTCGGCTGGCGTCTGGTCGTGGTGAGCTCGGGCGCTATCGCCTGTGGCTATCCCGTGCTGGGCTTCGAACGCAAGCCGGTCGGTGACCTGCCGAGCTTACAGGCCTGCGCCTCGGCCGGTCAGTGCATCATCTCGTCGGCCTACGACGAGGAGTTCCATGCGCGCGACCTGCTCACCTCGCTCGTACTGCTCACGCGCCACGACACGGCCCGCCGCACGTCCTACCTGCATGCGCGCGACGCCCTGCTGCGCCTCGTGGAGCTTGGCGTGGTGCCGGTCGTCAACGAGAACGATACCGTTACCGTCGATGAGATTAAGTTTGGCGACAACGACACACTGGCGGCGCTTGTGAGCTGCCTGGTTTCTGCCGATCTGTGCGTGACGCTCTCGGACATCGATGGTCTCTATACTGCCAATCCGCATGAGGACCCCACGGCCGAGTTTGTTCCTGTCGTGCATAAGATCGATGCCAAGATTATTGCCTCGGCGGGCGATTCTTCCACATCGGTGGGCACGGGCGGCATGATTACCAAGATCCGCGCGAGCCGCATCCTGATGACGGCGGGCATTCAGAGCGTGATTTGCTCGGGCGAGGAGCCCGATGCGCTCGTGCGCCTCGCCCGCGGCGAGAGCGTGGGCACGCTGTTCGATCCGCCGGCGGAGCGTCTGGACATCGCACCCCGCAAGCTGTGGATCGCACTGGGCGACAAGGCGCATGGCTCGGTGACGGTCGATGATGGTGCTGCGAAGGCGCTGGTCAGCCGTGGCTCTTCCTTGCTTGCGGTGGGTATTCGCGAGGTCGATGGCCAGTTTGCCGAGGGTGATGTGCTCGATGTGTGCGACCCGAGCGGTATGGTCGTCGCCCGCGGTATCGCCGAGGCCGATTCGGACGTGCTGGAGCTTGCCGCCGGCCGCCGCCAGGACCAGATTGCCAGCAACCGCCTGCTCGCAGACCTGGCCGAGAAGCCCGCGATCCATAGGGACAACTTGATAGTGTTTGCATAAAGAGAGGCAGCGCTGCGGCTCGTTTTGCCAGCAGTGCTGCCTCTCCTTTTCCGGCACTTGGGGACGTTCCTTATGTGCCGGCACTTTGGGACACTCCTTTGCTAGAAGATCTGGCGCAGGTCTCCGCGGTTGAGGGCTTCGTCGAAGAGGTGCTTGAACACCACGCTGCCGTGCAAGCCGTCGTGCTCGAACTCGTTGGTCACCCAGGCATGCGAGTTGCCCACGCGACTGAGCGTATCGAGCTGCATGCCCGAGTCCACGTACATGTCATCGAAGTACACCGCGGCCTGCAGGGGCACCTCGTTGCACGCCAGGCGCTGCGGGTCGTAGATCTTGTCCCAGCTTGTGTCTTCCATAAGCAGATCCATCGCCGGCTTGAAGGGCTTAAGTTCGGGCATCTGCTCAAACATCCACGGGAACATGGCCTCGCCGGTAAACATGAGCGGTCGCGTGAGCGTGTCGAACTCGGCACGACGGGCCTTCTCTTCTGCCGCGGCCCAGCGAATGGGCATGGTGTCGCCGTCGGCGTAGATGAACTCCTGAAGCGTCCAGTACAGCGGATTCGTGCGCGTGTTGGTGCGCTCGAAGGCGCGCATCAAAAAGCTGTCAGATACCGAGGCGCCGCAGGCCAGCGTGCCGTCGCCGTCAACAAAAGCATGATCGATAATCCAATGCATGCGCTCAAAGCTCGGCTTCATGCCAAAGTCGCTGCCCATGAGCTGTAGGCGTTCGACCGTCATCGGCGAGCCGTCGGGTAGCACGGGCTTTTGCTCCTCGAGGGCATCTGCCAGGGCCGCCACGCGCTCGACGTCGGCGGGGTAGCGGTTGTAATACTGCTGCGTCTTGGCGGCCATGCGCGGGAAGGTGTGCGCGTAGACCTCGCTTGCGCTCGCCGGTACGTGGGGGATGCCGCCGCAGGTAAAGCTTGCCGCCACGCCCTCGGGGAAGAGCGACAGGTAGCTCAGCGTCAAAAAGCCGCCGTAGCTCTGCCCGAGCGTGACCCAGGGCCTGCCGCCAAAGCCCACCAGGCGCAGGTACTCAAAATCGCGCACGATGGAGCTGGCGAGGTGGCGCTTGAGGAAGTCCGCCTGCGAGCGGGCAGCATCGGAGCCGGCCGCCTCGGCGCGCTCGCCCAGTGCGGCAATCGTGCGCCCGTCTACACAGCTGCTGCGCCCGGTACCGCGCTGGTCGGGCAGCACGACGCGGAAATGCTTGACGGCCTCTTCGATCCAGCCATCGCTTGTGGGCGACAGCGGACGCGGGCTCTCGCCACCGGGGCCACCCTGCAAAAAGAGAAGGAGCGGCAGGTCGTCGTTGATGCGGTCGGGTGCGCAAACCACGCGGTAGAAGAGCTTGATGCTCTCGGGCGCGCCGGCGATGGGTGTCGGTATAGCGCCGCGGCGCATGGTGCTGCCGACGGCCAGGAGCATCGGCTCCAGGCCGCGCCAGTCGAGGGGGACGTCGATGCTGTGGTCCTCGACATACAGGCCGGGGACGTGGTACGAAGTGATGAGGGCCATGTGAGTCTTCCGTTCGTTGCGGTGTTTCGGGTTGACCAATTCTACCGCCGCGGGCGAGGCCATGCGCAAATCGGCTACCATGGTTGCAAACTTCTAGGAGAAAGGGCCGCCCATGTCGGTCGATATAGCCACGTATGTCCACGATCTTGCCGTTGCCGCTAAGGCAGCGTCGGCCTCGCTTGCCACGGCGAGCGACGAGCAGCGCCAGGAGGCCGTGCGCGCCATGGCCGCAGCACTGCGCAACGGTGTCGACTCCATCGTCGCCGCCAACGAGCTCGATATGTCCGCCGCGCGCGATGCGGGGACCTCGGCGGGGCTCCTCGACCGTCTGCTGCTGACGCCCGAGCGCGTCGAGGGTATGGCCGCCGGCCTGGAGAAGCTCGCCGAGCTGCCCGATCCTGTCGGCCGCGTGCTCGACCACCGCGTGCTCGCAAGCGGCGTGGACCTCACCCGCGTGAGCGTGCCGTTGGGCCTAGTCGCCATGGTGTACGAGGCGCGCCCCAACGTGACGGCCGACGCCGCGGGCATCTGCATCCGCACCGGCAACGCCTGCATTCTGCGCGGCGGCTCGCTGGCCTATCACTCGTGTGCCATGATTGCCGAACTGCTGGCCGATGCGCTCGAGGCCAAGGGCTTCCCGCGCGAGGCCGTGTCGATGATCGAGTCTACCGACCGCGAGGCCACCGGCGAGCTCATGAAGCTCCGCGGCGTCGTCGATGTGCTCATTCCGCGTGGCGGTGCGGGCCTGATCCAGCGCTGCGTGCGCGAGTCGCTCGTTCCGGTGATCGAGACGGGCACGGGTAACTGCCACATCTACGTGCATGAATCCGCCGACTTCGATAAAGCACTCAACATTATCGTCAATGCCAAGACCCAGCGCGTGGGCGTGTGCAATGCTGCCGAGTCGCTGCTGGTCGACCGTGCCGTGGCCGATGCGTTTTTGCCCGCGGTCGTGGCCGTGCTGCATGACCACGGCGTGCTCATTCACGGCGACGAGGCCACGTGCGCCGCATGCGCCGACGCCGGGCTTGCCGAGGGCGATGACTACGTTGCCGCGACTGAGGAGGACTGGGGTCGCGAGTATCTGGCGCTCGAGATGAGCGTGAAGGTCGTGGCGAACGAGGACGAGGCCATCGCGCACATCAACCGCTACGGCACGATGCACTCCGAGGCCATCGTTGCAGAGGACACGGATGCTTGCGAGCGCTTCCTGGACGAGGTCGATGCCTCGGCCGTGTATGCCAACGCCAGCACGCGCTTTACCGACGGCGGCGAGTTTGGCCTGGGCGCCGAGATTGGCATCTCGACCCAAAAGCTCCACGCCCGCGGCCCCTTTGCCGCCGAGGCCCTCACCACCTACAAATACAAGCTCCGAGGCACCGGCCAGGTCCGTCCCTAAACCTACCAAAAAGGGACAGGTTTATTTTGGCAGGTTTTATCTGCGGTTTTGCCGGGCGACACGTTCGCCCGGCTTTTTTCTCCGCATAACTTTTTTGCCTTTCGGCTTGAGCCGCGGCGATATACGATAGTGACACCGTGTCCTAACATCGACTCACCTGGAGGTATTGCCATGTCCCAGACGCTCACCGCCGGAATCACCCGCGACCGCGCATTCGAACTGCTCAACGAGCACAACAAGGACCCGTTTCACATTACCCATGGCGAGACGGTTGAGGGCACCATGCGCTACTTTGCGCGCGAGTTCGACCCCGAGAACGAGGAGTTCTGGGGCATCGTCGGTCTGCTCCACGACCTGGATTGGGAGGAGCATGAGGACGACCCCATGAACCACACCATCTACGCTGCCGAGATTCTTAAGGGCGAAGGTGCGTCTCCCGAGCTCATTCGCGCCATCCAGACGCACACGTCGGACTTCAACACCTCGCTGCCCAAACCCGAGCTGCAGATGGAAAAGATCCTGTTTGCCTGCGATGAGCTCACCGGGCTGATCGGAGCCGCCGTCATCATGCGCCCGAGCAAGAGCGTCATGGACTTTACGACCAAGTCACTCAAGAAGAAGTTCAAGGACAAGCGCTTTGCCGCCGGCTGCTCGCGCGACGTGATTTCGCAGGGCGCCGAGATGCTCGGCTGGGAGCTCCCCGAGCTCTTTGACCGCACCATCGCGGCCATGCAGTCCTTCGCGCCCGACCGCGACACCTTCCAGGCCTAACCTGCCAAAAAGGGACAGGTTTATTTTGGTAGATTTTATCTGGGAAAACGCTTCCGTTGGATGTTATTCAGCGGAAGCGTTTTCTGTTTGACATGGTGAAGCTGGCGAATGGCGGCGCCTCGCGGCAGACAGCTGCGCTTCGCCGTATCCGTAACTCGGCAAACGCGACGCTACGACGCGTTCTTGATAATCCATGTTCCCAGTCCGGTCAGCAGCTGAACCTGCTTAATCGTTAGCCCTTGTTTTCGAAGCGCGAGAATCGCCTCATTGCGAAGTGGCTTGGAGGCGGATTTGAGTTCCGTCGGAGCACATCCTGCGACACTCTGCACGATTGCCGTGCCAAATTCGCATAGATCTTCCTCGCGAACCTTGGCTGTTGCGCTGGGGCGATAGGGAAGCGACGGCGTACTTTCCATGAGCCGAAGGTATGAGCGAGGTGTTGGGAATATAACACCGACAACGCTGCCGGTAACATGCGGCCGTGACCTGGCACTCATGAGATACTCGCGATGGCTGCTCCAGGGATATTCGTCGTATGCTGCCAGTCCCGCTTTTTGTGGATTCAAATGAATGTATCGAATTGCCTCGAGTAAATATACTTCTGACTTAATGGGCGAATCCCAAAACCGCTCCTGAAACACGTGGCCGATATGCCCCGTCCGCGCATTGTACCTGCCCGCATACGATACGGCTATCGCATGCATCGCGTCGCTCTTGCGGTCGTCCGGATCGTCGATGAGCAGATGAATGTGGTTTCCCATAAGGCACCAAGCGATAAGCTCGATATTGTGTTTGGGGAGGATCGCATCGAGGATCTGAAGCATGGCGATTCGGTCCTCGGCATCGTCAAACAGCAATTGCCCTCCGTTTCCACGCAACGTGATGTGGAAATAACCGGTTGGTGACTTTGAACGAGGTTTTCTCGGCATGGCCCCTCCTTTAGCTTGGATGGGCTGAAGATACCTCATTCGGGGGCTTCGGTTGTCGAGATTCAGTTCACCGACTATAGCTGCTACCTGCCGAAATATAATTGCGTTTTCAAATTGATGCTTTTTAATGGTAATTGAGTAAGACGGGCGCGCTTGTTGTGGATGCGGGCGTTGGTTACGTCGATCTGGACGGCCCTCGCGTGATGTCATCGCAAATGGGCTTCACGCATTTTTGCGGCGATAGAAAAATGGTCGGGCGCTCTTAAACAAAACGGAGCACCTGACCATTTACTGATTGTTTGTTGATGTTTGGCCAGATAGAACCTGCCAAAATAAACCTGTCCCTTTTTGGCAGGTTAGTTGAGGGCGGCTTGGGCTAGGCGGGCTTCGGCGGCCTCCTCGGTGACGCCCAATGCCACGGCGAACTCCTCGATGGAGCGGCGCTTGGCTTCCTTGAGTACACGCATATAGTAAGAGCTGGGCTTTTTATCGGCTTCCTCGGCCTGGCGAATGCGGTGCATCATGGTCTTTGCCACGCGGACCGTCTCGGGCGCGCCCAGCTTGAGCTGCTGCTTAAAGTGTGTCTCTTCAAGCGAGCTGTTGCGCTCGGTAAAGGTGTCGCACTCCAGCTCGTCATAGTGGCTCAGCAGATGCTCGGCATCTTGCTGAGAGATGGCGGCATGCAGACGGTCGGCCTGCGCCACGGGGTACATAAGGATCGTCTGCGCATGCCCCTGCTTGGCCTCGAGCAACAACATGGGCTGCGGCGTGTCGTCCCTAAAACCGACGACGGTGCAGACTCCCTGACCCGGATGAATGACGTGTTGACCGATTGAGAACATGCTACCTCCAACTTATACGAATTTACGTATGTCTAGAATAACACGCTGACGTGCGCAAATCCTCGCTTTATGCAGGAAAAGCACACAACTCTGATAGGTAAGAGTATTCGATAAAAGACACAGCTCATTCACACCTTTATGCATTTTCAACGCGTGCATAATCTGCAGGCAGACCGGCATCTTTGAGTGACTCCATACAAGCTGTAGTCAATTTTGTGCATATGCAATTTCGATTGGCTTTACCCTGCGACAGTGCCCCTCGCTTGTGATAGAGTGCTACAAACTCTGGCTTTTGCCCTACGAGTGACCAAGAGCTCGGGGGCTTTAACACAAGGAGGATCTATGCCCGAGAAGATTGAAGAGCTGGTACGCGCTGCGCTTGCTGCGGCCCAGGAGGCCGGCGACCTTTCCGCATTTGAACTTGACGATTGCGCTATCGAGCGACCGGCTGACACTTCTCATGGCGAGTGGACCTCTACCATGGCCCTGAAGTCCGCCAAGCTGGCCCACTGCGCCCCGCGCAAGATCGCCGAGGCCATCGTTGCCCATATGCCCGAGGACCCCGCGATTGAGAAGGTCGAAATCGCGGGCCCCGGCTTCATCAACTTCTACCTCTCCGTCGCCGTCAAGAATGCCATCTTTGGCGAGGCTCGCGAGAAGGGCATGGACTTCGCTAAGTCCAACGTCGGTGGTGGCCTGAAGACCCAGGTCGAGTTCGTTTCCGCTAACCCCGTCGGCCCCATGCACATCGGTCACGGCCGCTGGGCCGCTCTGGGCGACTCCCTTTGCCGTGTTATGGACCACGCCGGTTACGACATCCAGCGTGAGTTCTACATCAATGACCACGGCTCTCAGATGAACACCTTCGGCAACTCCATCAGCACGCGCTATATGCAGCTTGCCGACATCATCGCCAAGCAGGGCGTGGATATCGACGAGGCTCACAAGCTGCTGATCGCTGACCGCGACGCCTTCGTTGCCGATGAGAACGACGAGCATCCCGAGACCCATCCGTACCAGGACAACTTTGCCGAGACCCTGGGCAAGGACTCCTACGGCGGCGACTACATCATCGATGAGGCCGCCGAGTTCTGGCGCACCGACGGTGACAAGTGGGTCGACGCCGACCCGCAGGAGCGTATGGAGAGCTTCCGTGAGCGCGGCTATGTGAAGATGGTCGACAACATGCGCGACCTCTGCCACGCCGTCAACTGCGACTTCGATCGTTGGTACTCCGAGCGCTCGCTGTATGTGAAGGACACCGAGGGTGAGACCGCCGGCACCTCCGCCGTTGACCGCGCTTTTGAGAAGCTCGACAAGATGGGCTACCTCTATACCAAGGACGGCGCCCTGTGGTTCCGCTCCACCGACCTGGGCGATGACAAGGACCGCGTCCTGATCAAGTCCGACGGCGAGTACACCTACTTCGCCTCCGACGTTGCCTATCACTGGGATAAGTTCCAGCGCGTCGACCACGTCATCGACATCTGGGGTGCCGACCACCACGGCTACATCGAGCGCGTCCGCTGCGTCTGCGACGCTCTGGGTTACCCCGGCAAGTTTGAGGTTCTGCTGGGCCAGCTCGTCAACCTGCTGCGTAACGGCAAGCCTGTCCGTATGTCCAAGCGCAAGGGTACCATGGTGACCCTGCAGGAGCTCGTCGACGAGGTCGGCTCCGATGCCGCTCGCTACACGCTCATCTCCAAGAGCTCCAACCAGATGGTCGACTTCGATATCGAGGCCGTTAAGAAGCGCGACAACTCCAACCCGGTCTATTACGTGCAGTATGCTCACGCCCGCGTATGCTCCATCCTGCGCCGTGCCGCCGACGTTACGCCCGAGCAGGCTGACGAGATGGGTATGAAGGCCGTCGCCGCCAAGGCCATCGGCGAGAACGTTGATTACTCGCTGCTGACCGACCCGACCGAGCTCGCCCTTTCGCGCAAGCTCAACGAGCTCACCGACCTGATTGCCAGCTGCGCTCGCGACCGCGCCCCGTTCCGTCTGACGCACTTTGCTGAGGAACTCGCCGGCGACTTCCACAGCTTCTACGCTGCCTGCCAGGTTCTGCCGAGCGAGGGCCGTCCCGTCGACCCCGAGCTTTCGCGTGCCCGTCTGGCCGCTTGCGACGCCGTCCGCGTGACGCTCGCCCTGGTGCTCACCCTCGTTGGCGTCTCCGCTCCCGAGCAGATGTAACCTGCGGGTCATTTGACCGTGTAGGTTTGGTTTAACTGAGCCCTATAAGCCCGATCTCCTACGGAGGTCGGGCTTTTTTCGCAAACGCCGACGTATTGATGAATTTGGAACTGCTGGAAATACGAAACTATGCCGGTTTACTACGATGAATTGAGGAATTCTAACCACGCCGGCTTTTTGCTAAAAAGTGCAAGGCATCTACCTGCGGTTTTAGTTCAACAAGTTTCGGAGTGGTCGCGGTTGAGCGATTCATCGTAGTAAACCGCCATAGTTTTGGCGGAGGCAGTCAGATTTGTGGGTGGCAAACAAAGAGTGTCCCTTTTGACTAGTCGTTTAAGAACGTCCCCCCAATGACTAAGTTGCAGGTGGCGGCGGTTGTGTTACACTAACGCTGCGTAGTTGACGCAATCATCTCGATACAGATCAATGATGTCCGTCGTTTTGAACGGAACTAGACTGTTTAGCCGCCCTGAAGGTTTATGCAGGGAGCATGTGATCACAGGGCTTGAAAAGAAAGTTGAGCAAACACTGTGTCTGATCAACAGCAAGAAAACGAAATAACGACGACGCAGGCCGCTCCCGCTGCACCGGTTGCGTCGGACCAGGTCGCGGCGCCCGCGCAAGCCTCGGCTCCTGAGACGCCTAAGGCTGCTTCGACGCCTATGCCTGTAGCGGCTGAGAAGGCCGTGCCTGCAACTGGTGAGGAGGCTGCTCCGGCAAAGCCCAAGCGCATGCGCCGCACGGCCAAGCCTGCCGCTGACGGCGAGGAGGTCACCAAGCCAAAGCGCCGTACCACGCGCACGACGCGCGCCAAGCTCACCGTTGCAGCTGACTCCTCGGCGCCGATTTCCGATGAGGTCGCGCAGGCACGTGCGTTGGCGCAGATTAGCGAGGCTCAGGTGGTGCGCGCCCGCCGTCGTGCTGCCGAGCGCGAGGCCGCGGCTCTGACCGAGCTTGCAGCTCCGTCTGTGCCCGAGACGCCTGCCGCCACCGAGACTCCTGTCGCCGACCAGCCGACCGAGAAGCCGGTACCGCGCACACGCCGTCGCACGGCTGCTAAGGCCGAGCAGGTTGCTGAACAGGTAACCCCCGAGCTCACTGAGGCTTCGGTCCGTTCCGCGGCAGGGGAGGGCACATCGCCTGTTGAGCCCGCTGCGCCTGTCGAGGCCAGCGAAGTTCCCGTTGTCGATCCGGCTTTGCGCCCGCACCGTCGCGGTCGCAAGCCCAAGGCCTTTGTCGAGGCCGAGAAGGCCGCAGCCGCAGCCGCCGCCGCTCGGGATGCTGCGGCGACCGCCAAGTCCTCAACTGCTGCCGATGAACCCGTCCAGGATGCTACGACTTCCGAGGCCGTTTCTGCCGATGCCGAGCCCGCCGACGTCCGTCCCGGTCGCAGCCGTCGCACTGCTGCTAAGCGCACGTCCAAGGCTAAGGCTGCCAAGAAGGGTGCGTCCGAGGATTCCGCCGAGACGACCGCCGATGCATCGACTGATGCCGTCGAGCCCCAGGACGTCGAACAGCCTGCATCCGAGAAGCCCAAGCGCGGTCGCAAGAAGTCCGTTAAGGCCAAGGCCGCCGAGCAGCATGCTGATGTCGAAGCGCAGGTCGATTCCGGCGCCGAGGCCAATGACGCCGCTGCGGCCAATGTTGACACCACCGCAACCGATGGTGCCGCCCCCGCCGAGGGCGAAGACGGCGCTCGCCCCAACCGTCGCCAGCACAAGCGCAACGAGGAGCGCAACGAGCGCAAGGACGAGCGCAACAACGACCGTCGCAACCGCCAGCGCGATCGCAAGCAACGCAACAAGGAGCGTAATGCCGCTCCCACCGAGCCCACGCTTTCGCGCGAGGAGCTCGCTGCCATGAAGGTCGCCGAACTTCGCGAGAAGGCCAAGGAGTTCGAGATCGAGACGACCGGCAAGAAGAAGGCCGAGCTCGTCGAGGAAATCTACGTCACCGCTGCGAAGGCCGAGGGCTTCCGCGACATCAAGGGCATTCTGCAGATTCGCCCGGACAGCTCCGGCATCATCCACGCCCATGGCTACATGAAGTCCAACGACGACGCCTTCGTGCCCGCCTACCTCATCCGCTCCGCGCGCCTGCGCACGGGCGACGTCATCGAGGGCTCGCTGCGTCCTTCGCGCGGCGGCGACAAGCGCGCCGGCCTCGCCAAAATCACGACCGTCAACGGTCTGGACCCCGAGCAGATTCGCAACCGTCCCAAGTTCGGCGACCTCACCCCGGTCTATCCCAACGAGCCGCTGCGCATGGAGCACGGCAAGGACTCTATTACCGGTCGCGCCATCGACATCGTGTCACCGATCGGCAAGGGCCAGCGCGGCCTGATCGTGTCCCCGCCCAAGGCCGGCAAGACCACGATCCTCAAGAAGATCTGCCAGTCTATCTCGATTAACAACCCCGAGGTGCACCTCATCTGCCTGCTCGTCGACGAGCGCCCCGAAGAGGTCACCGATATGCAGCGTTCCATCAAGGGTGAGGTTGTGGCGTCGACCTTCGATATGCCTGCCGACAACCACACCCGCGTGGCAGAGCTCGTCATCGAGCGCGCCAAGCGCATCGTAGAGCTGAGTGGCGACGTCGTGGTGGTGCTCGACTCCATCACGCGCCTCGCCCGCGCCTACAACTTGGCGGCGCCTGCCTCGGGCCGCATCCTTTCGGGCGGCGTCGATTCGGCGGCACTGTATCCGCCCAAGCGCTTCCTGGGTGCAGCCCGCAATATCGAGAACGGCGGCTCGCTCACCATCCTGGCCTCTGCCCTCATCGACACCGGTTCCAAGATGGACGAGGTCATTTTCGAGGAGTTCAAGGGCACCGGCAACATGGAGCTTAAGCTCGACCGCGACCTGGCCGACCGCCGCATCTTCCCGGCTATCGACCCCGTTGCCTCCGGTACGCGTAACGAGGACCTGTTGGTCGACGAGCAGATGCGTCCGTTTGTCTTTGGTCTGCGTCGCATTCTTGCAGGCATGAACAACACCGAGCGCGCGGCCGCATCGTTTATTAAGGGTCTTAAGGGCACCAACACGAACCAGGAGTTCCTGGTGCGTTCGGCCAAAAAACACAGCGACTACGAGCAGACGTTCTAGGTTGTCATCCACGCGCAGCGATAGTCATCAATGCGATAAAGGGTCGGGGCTTTGAGCCTCGGCCCTTTTCCATAGCGCCGCTCCGCGCTTATTTTTGACCGTAAGACCGACGAGCAGCAGGTTTCCCGTTTCAATCCGACATCGTCGCTTGCAATCGACAGGGCGGTTTCGCATAATAGCTTTTAAGCTTCGCGACGGAAAACGCAGATGAAACGAACCATATACCGTTGCTTTGGGGCATAGCCCCGCTTCATCTTCTCTCGCGCAGCCAACTGAATGATGCGATTTGGGTGCTGGAAGATGGGGAGAGCTCATGGCTTCTTCTGATGCAACACAACGAGCAGTCCTTGCCGGACTTTCGTGCGGGATCGGCCTTGCCGCTCCCGTGGTTATGTATGCCGCGACGCTGCCGTTTTCGTCGGTGAACGAGACGGTCGTGGCGGGTGCGGTTCCCTTCGCCGTGGGCGCGGTGGCGGGCGTGGGCATCTATGCCGCCTCGCTGGGTATCTCCGAGTATCGTGCGCAGCGTGAAGAGCGTCTGTTCCAGCCCGATGCCATGGGCGGTGCCGCCAATCTCAATCAGCATCAAAGCGAGTTCAAGACCGCCTCGATTCCAGCTCAGCAGCAGGATGCGACTCCTTACGCTGCGACTTCTGCTTCTCAGGCTCAGTCGGAGCAGTCTACCTCGGCATTCCTTTCCGGCCTGACTGGTGCGTTCCAGCGCCGTCATGCCGATGATGGTGTCCCTACCATCGCTCGAGCCGCAGATGCTATGGACGAGGACGAGGCTTGGTCTATGATCGACAGTATGCTCGACGACGATTCGCCGGTGAGCTGCGACCCTGCACACTCGCGCGACGTCTATCAAGTCGCCATCGACGAGCTCACCAACGGCGGGCAGTCCGGCTCCTTCAATCGCGACGACATCGCCGCCGCGGCACGCGCCGTGTCTGGCTCCCAGGCCGCCCCTGCGGGCAGCACGGCGGCTTTCGTGGCACTCGTCGCCAACGCGGCAGCCAATAACGCCTACAGCGCTACCTCGGCGGACGCGAACGCTTCTGCCGATAATTCGTACGTTGATGAAGCCATGACCGCGGACGAGGAGGCCGTTGCCGCCCGCCGCGCCGCCGAAAGCTCGCTTTGGGGCGCTCCTGCCCAGCAGCAGGCGGCTGAGGCTGCGCCGTACAACGCAAACCTCGCCAGCATGCCTATCATCTCCGGTGTCGCGGACATCGATCTCGATGACCTCGATGAGCCTGCAGCCATCACCGCATCGATTGATGCCCAAGATCGCATCGACACCGGCGACCTTCCGGACGCTTCGCTCGAGGTTGATGTCCCCATGGCCGATTACTCAGGCCACGAGGACATGTGGGCCGCCGCCACCGCGATTCTGGATGAGATTGACGAGCCTGCTCCTGTTGCAGCCCCCGCTCCCGTCACTGCCCCTCAGCCTGCTGCCCCCGCCTATGTCGGCCGTCACAGCGCTGTGTTCCCCGAGGATACCGCCCGTATCTCGCGCGAGGGCATCGAGCGAGCCGAGGCTATTGCCGCCGGCATTATGGAAAATCGTCGTCACGAGCGCGTCAATCAGATCCTCGAGGAAGAGATCGAGCGCCTGCAGTCCTCTACCGCCAAGCGTACGGGCCGTGCCTATCTGAGCGTTATCGAGGGCGGTACCGCCAGCTTCGCGCCACTCCGCGCGGAGGCATAACTTCTGCATGGTTAAGATCAATCGAAAATGGGCGGTCGTGACCTGCCTGATGGCGCTCTTGATCTGGGGCAATTCGCTGGTTCCCGGCTCGGGGTCGGGCTCGCTGAGCCTAACGGTCATGGAAGCTATCCGCGATTTCCTGCACGGCGTGGGACTTCCATATGCATGGGTGACCAACTTTGTTGTTCGCAAGTGCGCGCATTTTACCGAGTATATGGTGCTCGGCATCCTGGCAACGCATGCCTTTGATTATGAGGGGCGGCGCACCTTTGACGTGCTGCTGCCCACGGCGGTGTTCCTGCTGCTGATTCCTTCGATCGACGAGACGATTCAGCTCTTTGTGCCGGGACGCGCCGGCATGATCACCGATGTGATGATCGACTGCTGTGGAGCGGCAACGGGCGTTGTGCTCCGATATCTCTTACGGCCGCTGATGCGCGCCAAAAAAGCCGCCTAGGACGTATTGTTTGGTCCTAGGCGGCCTTTTTTATTTGAGGGCTTATATGAGGCGTGGTGGCGTCGTTCCGTAGGTCGGATTTGCCGGGCGCGCCACGCCCTGTGGGTGCGTCTGCTACTGAAGCGCCTGAGCGCCCAGGGCCAAGCAGCCCATAATGCCCTGTTTGCCCTCGAGGCTGTTGTTGACGATATAGCTATCAATGTCGGCCATCTCGGGCGTGACGATGTAGCCGTTGAGCATCTCGGCGCACTTCTTGCGCGCGAGCGGCACGATGGGGGTGTGGTCGGCCACGCCGCCACCGATGACGATCTTCTGCGGTGCGTAGCACAGGATGTAGGTCATGAGCGCCTGCGCCAGATAGCCGGCGAGCAGGTCCATGGCCTCCGGGTCATCGGCCATCTCTCCGGCGCTCTTGCCACCCCAGCGCTTTTTGACGCCGGGACCGGCGATGAGGCCCTCGAGGCAGTTGTCGTGGAAGGGGCAGCCGCTGTGCTCGCCAATGGTGTCGCGCGGGTCGCGCGTGACCAGGATGTGACCGGCCTCGGGATGCATCATGCCGTGCACGAGCTTACCGCCCGAGAGCACGCCGGCGCCCACGCCGGTACCGATGGTCAGATACACCACGTCAGTGAGGCCCTGGGCGCAACCAAAGGTGACCTCGCCCAGGCAGGCGACGTTGACGTCGGTGTCGTAGCCGCAGGGAATATTGAGCTCGTTTTGGATGGTGCCCAGCAGGTCAAAGTAGCGCCATGCCGTTTTGGGCGTCTCCAGGATCTTGCCGTATTGGGACGAGGCAGGGTTGACTGCGGTGGGGCCAAAGGCGCCGATGCCCAGCGCGGCGATGTCCTTGTCGGCAAACCATGCGTTGACGGCCTCAACGGTCTCCTGCGGGGTCGTGGTCGCAATCTGCTCGCGTTCCAGGACCGTGCCGTCTGCATAGCCCGTGGCGCAGACCATCTTGGTGCCGCCGGCCTCGAGCGCTCCGATAAGCTGCTGCTCTGCCATAGTATTCCTCTCTGGACGAGTTGCTCCGTGACTAAAGTATAGCGCTCTAAAAAATAAATGAGGTCGCTATAAAAAGAAACCTCATGGCCCAACGGGTTCACGAGGTTTCTTTAGTGCCTTTAGTTACTGACCGTCCTTACCCGCGCGGGTTGATTTTATCACGTAGCGACTTGAGGTTCTCAAGCGCAGCGTTGAGCGTCTCGTCTCGCTTTGCAAAGTGGAAACGAATCAGATGGTTGACGGGCTCGCGGAAGAAGCTCGATCCGGGAACAGCGCCCACGCCCACCTTGGAGGCCAGGTCCTCGCAGAAGTCGAGGTCGCTGTCATAGCCAAACTCCGAGATATCCATCATCACGTAGTAGGCGCCCTGCGGCACGTTGTGCTCAAGACCGATGCTATCGAGCCCCTGACAGAATAGGTCGCGCTTGGCGGTGTAGAGGTCGAGGACCTCCTGGTAATAGCTGTCGTCGAATTTGAGGGCGGTGACGACAGCTTCCTGCAGGGGAGCGGCAGCACCCACGGTGAGGAAGTCGTGGACCTTTTTAATGCGCTCGGTGATCTGGGCCGGGGCGATGGTGTAGCCCAGACGCCAGCCGGTGATGGAGTACGTCTTAGACAGCGAACTGCAGCTGATGGTTCGATCGAACATGCCGGGCAGCGTGGCCATATAGACGTGCTCGTGGGGCGCGTAGACGATGTGCTCGTATACCTCGTCGGTAATGCAGTAGGCGTCGTACTTTTTGCAGAGGTCGGCGATTAAGGTGAGCTCCTCGCGCGTAAAGACCTTGCCGCAGGGGTTGGAAGGGTTGCACAGGACGATGGCCTTGGGATCGTTGTCGCGGAAGGCCGCCTCGAGTGTCTCGCGGTCAAAGTCGAACGCAGGTGGGTTAAGCGGCACGTAGATGGGCTCGGCACCCGAGAGGATCGTGTCGGCGCCGTAGTTCTCGTAGAATGGCGAGAAGATGACGACCTTGTCGCCGGGGTTTGTGACCGTCATCATGGCGGCCATCATGGCCTCGGTGGAGCCGCAGGTGACCACGATGTTCTCGTTGGGGTTGATCGGCATGCCCATAAAGTGCTCCTGCTTGGCGGCAAGCGCCTCACGCATGGCCTGGGAGCCCCAGGTGATGGAGTACTGGTGATAGAGCGGCTTGGGGTCGCTGGCGATGGCGCTCAGGCTGTTGAGCAGCTGCGCCGGGGGATCGAAGTCGGGGAAGCCCTGCGACAGGTTGACGGCGCCATACTTATTGGAGATGCGCGTCATGCGGCGGATGACCGAATCGGTAAACGTTGCCGTACGGTTGGAGAGTTCTTTCATGCTTGTCCTTTCGAGCATTTGCAGTGGGGCAAGTTTACTCCTATGAAACCGGTGGGAATTGCTCGAAATGGTCTCGAAAAACTCTTTTCAAAATTCTTGAAAATTGGGGCTTGCATCGCGTGGCGTTCCTTGCAATAATAGTCGAGCGCGAAGCGCACAGGACACGGTGGGTGTAGCTCAGTTGGCTAGAGCGACGGGTTGTGGTCCCGTAGGTCGAGGGTTCGAGTCCCTTTACCCACCCCAGTTCTTGCTTCGTGTTGATATCGGGTCGTTAGCTCAGTTGGTAGAGCAGGGGACTCTTAATCCCAAGGTCCAGGGTTCGACCCCCTGACGGCCCACCACACGATATCTCCTCTAAAGTCCGCCACAACGGACTTTAGCTTTGGGTCGTTAGCTCAGTTGGTAGAGCAGGGGACTCTTAATCCCAAGGTCCAGGGTTCGACCCCCTGACGGCCCACCAAAGCATGTTAAGACGGTCAGCAAAAGTTGGCCGTCTTTTTTGTTGACCTTTCATGGGGCCGAACCCGAAAGGGCGCGGAGCTGAGAAAACGCGCAAGCGTTTGCCAGCGCAGCGCGCAAGGCGCCTTGGCGCCGCAGCGGCCGCCTGCGCAGCAGGCTGACCCCCTGACGGCCCACCCAAAGTATGTTAAAGCGACTGGCTTAGGCTGGTCGCTTTTTTGTTGACCTCGCATGGGGTCGAACCCGTAAGGGCGCAGACGCTTTACAAGTCGAGCCTGCCCTGGGGGTCGGTGAATCCGTCTGTACCCTCCTTGAGCTTTTTCTCGTCTGCTTTCACGCGACGTTCGAGCTTCTTTGTATCTTCGGCAGGCGGTAGGTTCTCGGGTACAATTCCGCGGTCGATGAGGCTGCCACGCACGCTTGTGTTGTTCTCGATGTGCTCTTGCTTGATCTGGTCCAGACCGTACAGGTCGTGTTCCTCGGCGTTGAAGGCTGTCATCGAGTTCGTAAGGTCCTTTGCTTTGATGAGAACATCGGCTAGCCTGTCCGCCAATGCCGAGCTCTTGGATACGCCGAGCTGTTGCTTCATTTCCGCCGTGCTTCTGCCGCCGAATAACGCTTCATCGCCCTTCGACTTGATGATCGCGAATCCTTTGGAGTCCACGCCGCGTTTGAACGCAATACCCGAGAGCTGTTTCTCTGAATCAGATAGCGAGTGGCGCGCCTGCAAGCGCTGAATCTCTGCGAAGCGCTGCTCTATGAGCTCTTGGCGGCGCGTCTGCACGGCGAAGTACGCCTGTGCGAGCGCGATTTCTTGCTTGTTTGAATCTCCGTTCTGGGCGATTAAATAGCATGCATAGCGCGTAAGTTTGTAGTCTTTAACCGCGCGAGCGGCGACACCGGCAGTTACCATTTTCGTGGTGTCACGAAAATGGGAATCAACTGGAGTTTTGTTTGTTTCGCACGAGACTTTTGCCCTCTTAACAACTTCGGCAAAGTTCTCCCATCGAGTGTACCCCATGGGTTCCATTAAATCGCGTGCGAGCCAATACTCAACGCCGTCTTCCACATTGGCGTAGCTATCAAGTTTGACACGCCACTTCTCGATATCTCTACTGTCCATATCTCCTCCTCGCTGGCCTATTGTCTATGCGGGCTTTGCCCGCTCTGTATTCAGAATTAGGATACGCTGCCGTGCGGACACGAATGGGCCCCGTGCCACTTCGAGTTCACGGGGCCCATAGATATCGATTAGTTGTGTTTTGCTTTAGATAGGTGTCCAGTTTAATTCGCTCGATAGTGCGATCCGAGACTTTCGGTTCGCTTGCGCATGGCTTTGACCATTTCCTGTGCTAGTTGAATCTGCGATTGCAGGCGGGCGAGGGCTGCGATTTCGCTGTCATTGGCGTGTGGCTTGCTCAGCGCCGTTGCGTCGTCTTGCAGGCTTTCAAGCTGTTGCAGGGCCTTGGATAGACCCGCTTCGGTCCTGTTGATCATGCAGTAGGTACTCATTGTGCGTTTGAGGCAGCGGGTCAGGCGCTCGGCGTCTGCTGTAGCTATGCCATGCTGGGGGAGGGCGATATCCATCGGTGCGGCCGCCTCAGGAGCGTCCAGCGCTGCTTGGGCTGCCGATGCGCCCGCAATGCGCCCGAACACGATGCCATTGGCACTCGACAAGCCGCCGATGCGGTCGGCGCCGTGCATGCCGCCTGTTGCCTCACCGCAGGCGTAGAGGCCCTCAACGCCTGCGTACGCGGTCTTGTCGATTTTGATACCGCCGTTGGCGGCGTGGGCATACATCGCCACGCGCATCTCGTCGGTCGGCGCGATGCCGTGCTCGTCTTGCAGCCAGGTGGCAAAGGTCTGCACAAACTCGGGGATGTCCTCGCGGGGGAAGTCGTAGTGGAGCGCCAGGCCCTCTGCACCTGCCTGATCTATGACGAGGTCGATGGCGCGGGAGGCCAAGCGCGAGGTGAAAGGACCATATCCAGAGCGCTGCTCAAGCAGATCGTTTAGCTTGCCGTCGGCAATATCGACCGGCTGGTCTACATGTACGTAGCGCCAGGTTTTCTCGTTGAAGACCAGGTTGCGCTTGGGCTCGATGAAGCCGGGCATCATCTGCATGAATTCTATATTAGTAAGCGATGCGCCGTGCGCCAGTGCGATGGCCTGCGAGGAGCTGAGCACATCAGCCGACGTAAGGCCGCGCTCGAACAGGCCGCCTGTGCCACCGGCTGCGATGATCGTGGCCTTGGCAGCAAAGGGCACGATTCGATTTTCGGTAAGGTCGTAGAGCACGGTTCCGGTGATTCTGCCGTTCGTGTTCTCAACAAGATCGATAAGCTCATGGCGGGGGAGCAGGCGAATGCCGAGCGACTCGATCTGGGCCATACATGCGTCCTCAAGGGGCTTGCGGGTGAGGCCGCGCCACATGCGCGTCTTGTGGTCAAAGCAGGGAATAAACTGCTTTTGCTGAGCGCTCTCAGCGCTTTGCGGACGCTGGAGCTCAACGCCCAGGTCTTGCTCGAGCCATTCAATTGCCTGGGGAATGCCGTGCACAAACGTCTGGACAAGCTCGGGGTCGGCGACGCCGCCACCAACGGTCTGAATGGTGTCGATGAAGTCTTGTTCGTCGTCTTCGTTAACGGGTCCGATAAGCCCCAGGCCCCAGGTTCCGGGGAAGAAGCTCGATCCACTCATGGTCTTGCCGGCGCTTGCCACAGTGACGGCTGCACCCGTGCGTGCCGCTTCGATGGCGGCGCAAAGGCCCGCAATGCCAGATCCAATTACCAGTACATCAGTCGATTCCATCGGATTCCTTTCTCGTCCGGCGCATTGTCGCACGGGTGATCGGCAAAGGTATCGCAAAGACTCGGCAAATCGGTAAAGGGCAAATATGACAGGTGGGCGTCATGGACACTCTGACGTTCCATCTCGTCTCATCTCGTATTTCGCCCCAACTGATATATCGGCATTAGCTACCCTGCGACAGCGTAAACAAAAAGAGCCGCTACCTCGAAAGGTAGCGGCTCCAAAGCTCAACTGTATGAGCATCGCGCGGGCGCGATTAGGCCTTGAGGGCCTCCTCGACGGCGACAGCGCAGGCGACGGTGGCACCGACCATGGGGTTGTTGCCCATGCCGATGAGACCCATCATGTCGACGTGTGCAGGCACGGAGGAAGAACCGGCGAACTGGGCGTCGGAGTGCATGCGGCCCATGGTGTCGGTCATGCCGTAAGAGGCAGGGCCGGCGCCCATGTTGTCCGGGTGCAGGGTACGGCCAGTGCCGCCACCAGAAGCGACGGAGAAGTACTTCTTGCCAGCCTCGATGCGCTCCTTCTTGTAGGTGCCAGCGACGGGGTGCTGGAAGCGCGTGGGGTTGGTGGAGTTACCGGTGATCGAGATGTCGACGTTCTCGTGCCACATGATGGCAACGCCCTCGCGGACGTCGTCGGAGCCGTAGCAGTTAACGGCAGCGCGGGGACCATCGGAGTAGGGGATGGTCTCGACGACCTTGAGCTCGCCCGTGTAGTAGTCGAACTGGGTCTTCACATAGGTGAAGCCGTTGATGCGGGCGATGATCTGAGCAGCGTCCTTGCCCAGACCGTTCAGGATAACGCGCAGCGGCTTCTTACGAGCCTTGTTGGCGTTCAGAGCCAGACCGATAGCGCCCTCAGCGGCAGCGAAGGACTCGTGGCCGGCCAGGAAGGCGAAGCACTCGGTGTCGTCGGAGAGTAGCATAGCGCCCAAGTTGCCGTGGCCCAGACCGACCTTGCGGTCCTCGGCGACGGAGCCGGGAACGGTGAAGGCCTGGATGCCCTCGCCGATGATGGCGGCAGCCTCAGAAGCGGACTTGGCGCCACGCTTGACAGCGAGAGCGCAACCGAGGGTGTAGGCCCACTCGGCGTTCTGGAAGGCGATGGACTGGGTGTTGTTGACGATCTCACGCGGGTTGAAGCCCTTGTCGGTGCAGATCTGCAGAGCTTCCTCGAGGGAGGCGATGCCGTTGTCGGCGAGGCACTTGTTGATCTTGTCAGCGCGGCGCTCGTAACCTTCGAACGTAACAGTCATAGTTATTTCCCTCCCTTTCTACTCGTGAACCGGGAACACGCTGGCGACGGAGTGAGTCTCCTCGTCGGTGCGCGGGTCGATGTACTTGGCAGCGTTCTCCCACTGACCATAGTGGCCCATAGCGCCAGCGATGGCCTCCTCGGGGGTCTTGCCGGCCTTGACGGCGTCGGTGAACTTGCCGAGGTTCAGGAACTCGAAAGCGATGATCTCGTTCTTGTCGTTGAGAGCCATGCGGGTGACGTAGCCCTGAGCGAGCTCGAGGTAACGAGCGCCCTTGGCCTTGGTGCCGAACATGGTGCCGACCTGAGAGCGAAGGCCCTTGCCGAGGTCGTCGAGGGAGGCGCCCACGGGCAGGCCGCCCTCGGAGAACGCGGTCTGGCTGCGGCCGTAAACGATCTGCAGGAAGATCTCGCGCATAGCAACGTTGATGGCGTCGCAGACGAGGTCGGTGTTGAGGGCCTCGAGGATGGTCTTACCGGGAAGGATCTCGGAAGCCATGGCGGCAGAGTGGGTCATGCCCGAGCAGCCGATGGTCTCAACGAGGGCCTCCTCGATGATGCCGTCCTTGACGTTCAGCGTGAGCTTGCAGGCGCCCTGCTGAGGTGCGCACCAACCCACACCGTGCGTAAGACCGGAGATGTCGGAAATCTCCTTAGCCTGGACCCACTTGCCCTCCTCGGGGATGGGTGCGGGGCCGTGGTATGCACCCTTGGCAACGGGGCACATGTTCTCCACTTCCTGTGAGTACTGCATGCCTCTCCTCTCTATCGTGTTGGCGTCCCGTCTGGGGGTCGTGGCTGGCGATTGCCGGGCGACCCTTCGAAAGGGACATGACATGCAGCCCCTATAATACCGCGAAATGCACGGAATATTCGGCGAACGGCTCAGTTTTCGTAGCGAGAAGTCCGGAAGTTTAAATTGAAATGGTTTAACTCTATGTTCTGTGGTCGCGAACTTCCGTAGAGGGGGTTCGTCTTGGGCAAGCTTTTGGTCAGCTCTTGTAAGCGTTGCAGGGGCTGACCTGTTGCAACGGTGCCGTTCGCCGCCTATTTACTGCCTTTGGCCGCGCGAGTCTATTGTTTTGCGTGGATGTTTTGATGGCACGCTTCAATCGTGCTGTATTGGATGGCAAGCAGATCCCGGCGAAGGGAGCGCCATGCAGCGCGTTTGGAGAACGGTTACCGGCTTTTACCATGTCTGTGCCCGCGGTACAGGCAAGCAGCTCATCTTTGAGGGCGATGAAGACCGGTGGGAGTTTTTGGAGTTGATGCGCGACTGCTGCCGGGAGGCAGGCGTCACGGTTATCGCTTGGTGTCTTATGGGCAATCACGTGCATCTGGTGCTGGCAGATTACGAGGACGCGATGAGCGCGGCGATGCACCGGCTGCTTTTGACGTACGCGCGGCGGTTCAATAAACGCACGGGGCGCACAGGTCATCTGTTCCAGAACCGTTTTGACCGGCGCTCGCTCGATACCGACTGGCAGGTGATGGAGGCTATTCGCTCCGTACACGCCGATCCACAGGAGGCGGGCGTTGGCCTAATCGAGCGTTATCCCTGGAGCAGCTTTGCGGAGCATTTGCGCGCTTACGACGGTGACACGGCTGATGTCGCGAGGGGATTTTCTGATCCTTCTTGCGTGCTTGAGCTCTTTGGTTCTGCCGAGGGCTTTATTGCCTATTCACTTTCGACGCCCGACGGCGGCGAGCCAGCGCTGGGCGATATGAAAGAGACGGAGTGGGAACGCCACGCCTTTGCCGGCAAGATGGCTAAGGAACTCGGGGTTCCGCTTCGCGGGGTTAAAGCCGCACCGCCGGCGCAGCGCGATACCGTTATTTTTGGATTGCACGATGCCGGTTTCACGGTGCGCCAGATTGAGCGCTATACCGGGATTGGCAAAAGTACCGTCTCTCGTATTGTGCGTGCCCGCGCGCGGACGGCGATGCGGACTGGCGGAAACGTGATGTAGGGTCGCCTGTGCGCCGCAGATGGGGTCGTCCATACGCCGCAACAAGCGTTCAAAAGCTTGGTGCGGCAACTGCACTTCTTAATATGCTTAGAACAATCGCCATCTTGCATAAAATAAGGGCTCAGTCCGGGTTTGCCCGTGCCTACCCCCATCTGCGCCGTGCAAAAAATGGAGTTTTCAGCATCGCGGTACTGCCACTACCGTCGCAATTTTGCAACATACGGGCCCCGAAGCTATTTATGCCTGCCGATGCGCTCCCGAAGCTCATGTTTGCGCCCCTGAGACCACGATGCTTGTTCTAAAACGCACTATATATGCGCCTGGAGACGTTGATTAACGCTTTCGATGCGTATACACACAGCTTGGCGTGCTGAATACTCGCAAAAATGCACGCCGCTCCCTATGGGACCCGTCTGCAGCAGGCGCGAAGCGAATCGGAGCCCAGCTGGATGGGGCATGGGACGATGCTAGGCGTGCTCGTGGCCCTGCCGCAGGCCTTTGGTGCTGTGGAAAACGCCCGTGTTCGCGTCTGGCTGTGTGGTAAATGACAGACGGGGTGCCGGACGCGCGGACTTTGTGCGTTCGCGCTCATTAGAAAAAACAGAGCCGCCCGTATCGGGCGGCTCGGCAATCAAAAACCTTGGATTCGGGGCATACGCTACTGGTTTGCTTGCCCCTCGAGCATGCCGTCGAGGGTGCGCCAGGCGAGCTCGGCGCATTTGACGCGGGCGGGCATGTGCGAGATGTCCTGGAGCTGGGCGGCCTCGTCCAGATCTTCCAGGTCCTCCTCGGAGAGCTGTTCGCCGCGGATCATGGCGAGGAAGAGCCCTGCCAAGCGACGCGCTTCCTCGACCGTCTCGCCGGTGATGAGGTCGGCCATGATGTCGGCGCTGGCCTGACTGATGGCGCAGCCGTGGCCGGTAAAGGAGGCCTCCTCGATCACGCCGTTCTCGACACGCAGCTGCAAGGTGAGCTCGTCTCCGCAGCTGGGGTTGATGCCGTCGTGCTCGTGCGTGGGAGCATCCATCTCGTACTTATAGTCGGGGTGCGAGTTGTGCTCCATAAATGTGGTGGAGGTGTACAGATTACCCATTGAATGTGCTCCAAACGTGATGCAGGCCGGCGATGAACTTGTCGATGTCGGCCTTGTCGTTGTAGAAGGCCACGCTGGCGCGGCAGCAGGCAAGGTTCTCGACGCCCAGCCAGGTGAGCAGCGGCTGCGCGCAGTGGTGACCGGCGCGGATGCAGACGCCGTCCATGTCCATGATGCTCGCGACATCGTGCGGGTGGATGCCCTTGACATTAAAGCTCACGACACCGTGGTGGTTATCCCAATAGATTGAGCCGATGATCTGGACAAAGTCGAGCTGCATGAGCTCGCCCATCAGGTAGTGGACGAGTGCCTGCTCGCGTGCCTGGATGTTTTCGTAGCCCACCGTGTTGACGAGGTAGTCGAGGGCGGCGCCTGTGGCGAAGATGCCGGCGGCGTCCTGCGTGCCGGCCTCGAACTTCTCGGGGACGGGAGCCCAGACGGCGTCCTGCTCAGTAACCGAGTCGATCATCTCACCGCCGGTAAGCATGGGCGGCATGGCGTTGAGCAGGTCCATCTTGCCCCACAGCACGCCGATGCCCATGGGGCCCATGGCCTTGTGCGCACTAAAGGCAAAGAAGTCGGCGCCCAGGTCGGCCACATCGACCGGCATGTGCGGCAGCGACTGCGCGCCGTCGACGACCAGGTAGCCGCCGTACTTGTGCACGAGTTTGCCGAGGTTCTTGACCGGGTTCTCGACGCCCAGCACGTTGGAGACCTGTCCCACGGCTAGGATCTTGGTCTTGGGACCCACCTTGGCAAGAACCTCCTCGGTGGTGAGCTGGCCGGTCTTGGTGGGGTAGAGGTAGACGAGCTTGGCGCCGGTCTCGCGGCAGACCTGCTGCCACGGAATCAGGTTGGAGTGGTGCTCCATAATGGTGATGACGACCTCGTCGCCCGGTTCGAGCACTGTGGGCGCAAAGCTCTTAGCGACCAGGTTGAGCGACTCGCTCGTGTTGCGGGTGAAGACGACCTCGTTGGCCTGTGAGGCGCCGATGAGGTCAGCGATCTGCTGGCGGACCTTCGCGATGGCGTCGGTGGCCTCGACGGACAGCGAGTACAGGCCGCGCAGGGGGTTGGCGTTCATGCGCTGGTAGAAGTCGCGTTCGGCGTCGAGCACACAGGCAGGGCGCTGCGCGGTGGCGGCGCTATCGAGGAAGGCGATCTCGGGGTGCTGCTGGAACAGCGGGAACTGGCCCTTGTAGGGGTTGGTCTCGATGTCCACGGTGGGCCAGCCGCGCGAAGCCTCGTCGCTGGCGTCGAGCTCCATGGGCTCGGGGGCAGTACAGGTATCGCATTTAACGTGCTCGGTGTCGATCATGCGAGCTCCTCTTCAAAGTTGTCGATCAGGTTGTTGCCTAGGCGGACGACGGCGGCGCGGGTGCGCTCGTCGGTGGCGGAAAGCGCGGCGTCCTCCAGCTTGGCGCGGATGAACAGGTCCTCGGCGGCGTTTTGGTCAAGGCCACGGCAGGCGAGGTAGAACAGCTGCTCGTCGCGGACGTGACCGATGGTGGCGCCGTGGTTGCCGGCGACGTCGTCCTCGTCACAGAGAATGACGGGAACGGTCTTGTTGTCGACGCCCTTGTTGGCCAAAAGCACCGTCTCGCGTTCGGTGCCGGTTGCACCCTTGCAGCCGTGCACGAGGTCGATGGTGCCACGGTAGACCTTCTTGGACGTGCCGGTCAGCACGCCGTTGGCGTCGATCTCGCACTCGGTCTTGCGACCGCGGTGGCGCAGCTCGTAGTTAAAGTCGCGCACCTGCTCGCGGGCGCCCAGGTAATCGGTATCGATGGTCACCTTGGCGGTGTCGCCCAGCAGGTCGCCGGCAAGGCCGGTGGCGCTGGCGCCGGCACCCAGGACGGTGTGCTGCACGTTGACGCGCGCGCCCTCGTCCAGGAACAGGCCGGTGTCGTCGAGTGCGATCCAGCTGTCGTCGAGTGTCTGCGTGCAGGTCACGTTGACGGTGGCGTACTCGTGGGCGCACACGCGTAGCACGGAGCCCACGACACCCTCGCCGGTAACAGGAGAGTCTAGGGCAATATGCAGGTCGAGCGTTGCCTGCGGGCGAGCGACGACGTCGATGGCGGCGATGGCCGCGGCGGCATCGACACCGCTCACACGCACGGTAACCGTGGCGTGCTGGTATGCGGGCACATCGATGTCGATGCGCTTGGTAGCGTGCTCGGCCAAGTAGGCGTAGGCAGCCTCGCCCATGCCGGTTTCGAAGGCTTCAGCAGGGGAGAGCTCCTCCTCGAGCTTGATGGCGCCGGCCTGGTAGACGGAGGTGGCGGGCACGTCGAGCTCGGTCTCGGGCGTGATGCGGGCGCGGTCGGCGGCAGCACCGGGGGCGGAGGAGCGGCGCTCGGGGAAGCGCTCGGCCATGGCGTCCATGGCGGCGTCGAACGCGTCTGTCACGCCAATAAACTGCTCGCCCAAGCCTTCGACCTCAACGGCCTCCGCGGGAGCGGCGGCAAGCTCGTCAGAGAGCTCGAGCTTGGTCTGATTCATCTTCAGCCAGCCCCAAGTGGCAGCCGGCATCGCGTTGACCTGCTCAAGGGTGGTAGCAGCGGTGTTGGTTTCCTGTTTCATTATCCGATCGCTCCTTCCATCTCGAGCTTGATCAGGTTGTTCATCTCGACGGCGTACTCCAACGGCAGCTCCTTGGAGACCGGGTTGGCAAAGCCGTTGACGATCATGGTGCGGGCCTCTTCCTCCGAGATGCCGCGGCTCATCAGGTAGAACACCTTGTCGTCGCCGATGCGGCCGATGGTGGCCTCGTGGCCGATGTCGACGTTCTTGGCGCGGATGTCCATGGCGGGGATGGTGTCGGAGCGGCTCTGGTCGTCGAGCATGAGCGACTGGCAGCTCACGGTTGCCTTGGAACCCTCGGCCTTGGGCGTGGCCACGATGGAGCTGCGGAAGGTCTGAATGCCGCCGCTCTTGGAGATGCCCTTGGTCTCGACGGTTGCCGAGGTCTCGGGGGCGTTGAGCACGACCTTACAGCCGGTATCGAGGTTCTGCCCGGCGCCGGCAAAGGTGATGCCGGTAAAGCTCGACCGGGCGCGGCGGCCGTTGAGCACACTCATGGGGTAGAGGTAGCCCACGTGGCTGCCGAAGGAGCCACTGATCCACTCTATGTCGCCATCCTCGTCCACGCGCGCACGCTTGGTGTTGAGGTTGTACATGTTTTTGGACCAGTTCTCGATGGTCGAGTAGCGCAGGTGCGCACGCTTGCCCACAAAGAGCTCGACGGCGCCGGCGTGGAGGTTGGCAACGTTGTACTTGGGCGCGGAGCAACCCTCGATGAAGTGCAGGTCGGCGTCGTCCTCGACGATGATGAGCGTGTGCTCAAACTGGCCGGCGCCCTTGGCGTTAAGGCGGAAGTAGCTCTGCAGCGGGAAGTCCAACTTGGTGCCCTTGGGCACGTAGACAAACGAGCCGCCCGACCATACGGCGCCGTGCAGGGCCGCAAACTTGTGGTCGGTGGGCGGGATGAGCGTCATAAACTTCTCGTGGATGAGCGGCTCCCACTGCGGGTCGTGCAGGGCCTCCTCGATGCCGGAATAGACGATACCCATCTTGGACGCGGTGTCCTGCATGTTGTGGTAGACCAGCTCGGAGTCGTACTGCGCGCCGACGCCCGCCAGGTAGCTGCGCTCGGCCTCGGGGATGCCCAGGCGCTCAAAGGTGTTCTTGATGTCGTCGGGCACCGACTCCCAGTCGTGCTTTTGGTCGGTGTTGGGCTTGACGTAGGTGACGATGTTGTCCATGTCCAGGCCCTCGATGGAGGGGCCCCACGTCGGGTCGGGAAAACGATTGAAGATCTCGAGGGACTTTAAGCGCAGATCGAGCATCCACTGTGGCTCGTCCTTCTTGGCGCTGATCTCGCGCACGATGTCGGGCGTGATGCCGGCGTCGAGGCGCTCGAATCCCTCCTCGCCGTAGGTGAAGTCGTAGAGGCTGCGGTCGATGTCCGCGACCTCGGTGCGGTTCTTGGTCATTGCGTCGCCCCTTTACGCCTGCTGCTCGGCAGCGGCGGCCTCGGCCTGGGCGCGCTGCTCGGCGGCCTCGCGCTCGAAGGTCTCAAAGCCGTTCTTGTCGATCCAGGGGATCAGCGAGGCATCGTCCTCGCGCACGATGTGGCCCTTGACCATAACGTGGACGCGGTCGACATCCAGGTGCTCCAGGATGCGCGTGTTGTGCGTGATGATGAGCATGGAGCCGTCGCAGCTCTTGCGGTAGGCGTCCATACCGTGGCTGACGGTGGACAGGGCGTCGACGTCCAGGCCGGAGTCGGTCTCGTCCAAGATGGCGAGCTTGGGCTGCAGCAGCAGAAGCTGGAGCATCTCGACCTTCTTTTTCTCGCCGCCCGAGAAGCCCACGCCCAGCTCACGGTTGAGGTAGGCGGTATCCATGTTAAGCTCGGCCGCGAGCTCCTTGACGCGACGACGGAATTCCTTGCCCTTCATCTCCAGGCCGGGGCGGCCGGCGATACTGGCGCGCAAAAAGCTCGACAGTGGCACGCCGGGGATCTCGACAGGGGCCTGGAAGCTCAGGAACAGGCCGGCGCGCGAGCGCTTGTCGGTGGTGAGCTCGGTGATGTCCTGGCCGTCAAAGACGATGCGGCCGTCGTTGACCGTGTAGACGGGGTCGCCCATGACCAGGTGGCCAAGGGTGGACTTGCCGGCGCCGTTGGGTCCCATCAACACGTGGGTCTCGCCGGCGGCGACGTTAAGGTTGACGTTGTGGAGGATGGTCTTCTCGTCCACGGAGGCGGTCAGACCTTCGATGGAAAGCAGCGGATTTGTGCTCATGCTGTCCCTCTCTGTATATGGTGTACTCATGGGTGTACGAAACCCTAGGAATCTTCTCGGAATAAAGTTACTATGGGTTCGGCGTTAGTCAAGGGAAAACCCGACTAATCCACTCGACTTTTCTAGATGTGGGACAAAATAACCTGTTGTGTTTGTCCCACTTACTTAAGATTTGGGACAAACAAACCTGGTTATGTTGTCCAAGATGCGATGGGAGGGTAGGTATGCTCATTTCTTCTAAGGGCCGCTATGCCCTCCGACTGATGATCTATATCGCAGCGCTGGGCGACGCCGAGGGCAAGATCGCTCTGCGCGAGGTCGCCGACCGCGAGCGTATCTCGCAAAAGTATCTGGAGCAGCTGGTTCGTCCGCTCATGAAGGCGGGCCTACTTAAGAGCGTGCGCGGCAAGGGCGGCGGCTACATGATGGCCAAGGACCCGGCCGAGGTGCGTGCCGGCGACATCCTGCGCGCCGTCGAAGGCAGCACGGCTCCGGTGGCGTGCGATGGCATCGACAACAGCTGCGCCCGCAGCGATCTTTGCTCGACCGTCAAATTCTGGCGCGGTCTGGACGACGTGATCGAAAAGTACGTCGACGGCGTGACGTTGGCCGACCTTGCTGCCGTCCCCGAGATCAACTTCGACATTAAGCTGTAGGGCTGCAGATGGTATCTCTCGACAAGGTGTACAAGCAAATTGAGATTTTTGCTCGGGAATGTGACGCCGAGAGGGTTGTGCTGTTTGGTTCTCGTGCCCGCGGTGACAACTTGCCTAAGAGCGATATTGATATTGCTGTAGCAGGTTGCCGGGATTTCGACCGTTTCTCATATCTGATAGAGGAGCGTCTTGATACTCTTTTAGATATAGACGTCGTCAATCTGGATGAGTCCTTATCGCAGCAATTGCTCGATGAAATTGCCAGGGATGGTGTGATTCTGTATGAAAAAATATGAGAACTTTGCCAGCGCCTTGGCGAATCTTGAGGATGCACCCAATCAGGATCTTAGCAATGATTTTGTTCAGAGTGGATTGATTAATAAGTTCAACCTTCAGTTTGAACTGAGCTGGAAGCTCCTTAAACGTCTGCTCGAGTATGAGGGCGCCACGCTTGCTGCATCGGGGTCTCCTCGTGCCATCTTGAAGGAAGCCTACCGATTCTACGACTTTATTGATGAGGCGGCATGGCTAGATATGCTCAGAGACCGCAATACGAACGTCCATATCTATGACAACAAGCTCGCTCAAGATTTGATTCAGCGTATCTTAAACGTCTATATCCCCGCTTTCTGTCGGTTGAGAGACGGGCTGATGGGACGCTACGGCGATCTTCTTCTGGTGCCCGACGACCAGTTTGTTTAATTCCTTTAGATTTCGCGGATTTCGCGGAGGGTTGTTGCCGTTTACCGAGGGGTTGTTGTGCAACAACGGGTGAGCTGCAATACTTAATTCTATCTTTGCAAACTGCACTTTAACTACACCAATGCAGGGAGGATCTTATGCAGCCCAAGCATTCTGCTATTGTCGCGGGCCTGACGCTGGCGCTTTCGTTTGGCGCCGTTTCCGCGCCGGCACCCGCCGCTGCCGAGGAGCCCACGCCGGGCGTTGCCTCGGATGCGACCGATATCGATAAGGGTCTCTATACCCAGCAGTCCTTCTCGGGCGTGCTGAGGTCGGTCCAGGGCGTTTCGTTTGTTAACGTGACCCCCGAGATGAAGTACTTTACCAAGTACGAGAGCCACGGCAACTATAACCAGGGCTTTTCGTATGGCGACGGCTATAACGCGCTGGGTTATTACCAGTTCGACCGCCGATGGTCGCTCATTCCGTTTATGAAGCAGGCCTACAACTACAACCCCGAAAAATACAGCATGCTCAAGGATGCGATTGATCGAGGCAGCGAGATTTCCAACGCGAGCAATGCCATGTACGAGAACGGCCAGCTCACCGAGCTGGGCCATATCGCGCAGGATGCCTTCCAAGGTGCTTATAACACCGACCCTGTTGAGTTCTCGGCTCTGCAGGATGCGTATGCGTACAACTCGTACTATGCGGTGACCGAGGCGTGGCTCAAGAGCGGCCTGGGCATTGATATTTCGGGCCGTGCCGATTGCGTTAAGGGCATGGTGTGGAGCATCACCAACATGTGCGGCACCGGTGGTTGCAGGGACTTCTTCCGTTGGGCAAACCTTTCTAACAGTATGACTGATCGCGAGTTTGTGACGGCGCTTTCCAACAGTGTGGTCAATAACGTGGCGACCAAGTATTCGAGCCAGCCCCAGTATCATGAGGGCTGGAAGAACCGCTACCGCAACGAGCTGAAGGACTGCTTGGTTTATATCGCCGAGGACGAGGCCGCTGCCGCTGCGACGCCCGTGCAGCCCGAGCCCACGCCGGCGCCCTCGCCGACGCCTGATTCGAATGACGACTCGAGCGACGATGCCAACGATGACAGGATGGATTCGCCCTCGACCGATGCTGACGGTGATGGCTCTGCTGGTGGCACTACCAACAACGGCTCTACCTCGAACGGCTCCGTTTCGAACGGCTCTGCTGCGGGCGATTCGTCTTCAAGCTCTGCAGGCAATACGGACAGCGACGCTTCTGGTTCGACCGGCGCTGGCACCTCTAACTCATCCACCGGCTCGAGCGATTCGTCCGTTGGCACCGGCTCTAACAACGGCTCCGGCTCTGACGCAACCCCTGGTTCCGATGCTTCCAAGGATGACTCGAATAAGGCGCCGGACGCTCCCGTTGCTTCGCCGGACAAGAAGCCTTCTATCTCCGTGCAGCTTGGTTCTACGCTGGGCTCTTCGCTGATGGCTGGTGTCAATAACGGCTCGACCCAGAACAAGGACAACTCTGATCAGGTTTCCACGGAAAAGACCGAGGCTGCAAAGGGCGACTCCAAGGACAAGGCTTCCGAGAAGACCGAGTCCGATAAGGGTTCTAGCTCTGATGAGAAGGGCGACAAGTCCGCTCAGGAGAAGGACGATGGCAAGAAGTCTGAATCTGAGGCGAAGGACGAGAACAAGGACAAGACCGAGGACGGAAAGCAGCAGGGCGAGGACAGCGGTAAGGGCAGCTCCGACAACCAGGTCCAGGAGCAAAATGACTCCAAAACGGTGACTACCACGACCACGACGACTACAGCTACCAAGTCCTCGGGCGGCAACATGCCCAAGACGGGCGATCTGATTGTGATGGCGAGCCTTGCCAGCGCGAGCTTGGCCACACTGGGCGCTACGTCTATCGTAAGTGGTAAGCATAAGCTCGATCAGCAGAAGAAGGCTTCTGGGGAGGACGGCTCGGAGGAGTAGCCTCTCGGTTGCCAGATAACTAAAGAATCGGGACGGGGTCCGGTGCGAATGCGTCGGGCCCCGTTTTGTTGTGCAACGATTAGTTGTGCCCCCTCACACCTCTTGTTGCTACCGTTGCCCGATATGTTTGCGCGGCGATATCGGTACATGCGATGCGGTCATTACAATTGGCATCGTGTTGCGATTTAGGGGGAACGTTTTGGTGTCTGAACAGGCAAATAATGGTTGTGCTGCCGGCTTTGGCGTGCGTTTGATCGGCTGTGCCGACGATGCGGCTTTGCCCATTGGCGTGCGCGACTATGCGGAGGCTCTTGGTTGCTGCACGCTGGTCGACAAGACCATGTTTATTGCCGATGTATTGAACTGCGACGCGTCCGTTGTGGTGTGCTGTCGACCCGAGGGTTTTGGCAAGAGCATGAACTTGTCGATGCTCAGGGCTTTTCTGGAGCGTCCAGCGGTCGGTCGCGCTGGTCAGCTTTTGTTTGGCGATGCTCAGATTTGGGATGCGGACGGCGGGCGCTATCGGGATGAGTACGCTTGCTATCCGGTGATATCGCTGGACTTTTCTGGCGCTGCGAGGCGTGGCACCGATGTTGCCGACGTCGTGCGCGATGCTCTTTCGGACGAGTGCGCTCGCCTGCTGGCGCTTTTGGAGGCTCCGGATTTAGCTCGAGACAAGGTACGTCACATCGAACGCGTTGCGCGTGGCGCGGCGAGCGAGGATGAGGTCGCCTCGGTGCTTGGCGTGCTCATTGAGCTGCTGGAGATGGCCTGCGATGAGCAGGTTGTATTGCTCGTTGATGGGTACGATGCGGCATGGTTGGGCCGTGCAAGCGCGAGGGGCGCTTCCGGTGCTGATCCGGCAGGGCTATTCGATCGCGTGCTGTTCGACGCCATTGTCGCTGCGCGCGATTCGTTGCGGCTGACGTGTCTGATGGGGGAGTGTCCCGGTCCTGCCGAAGCGGCGCTTTCTTTGCATGGCTGCTCGTATTGTCTGACGACGCCGCTTTCGACCTGGTGTGACCGTTGTTTCGGCTTTTCGGATGCCGAGGTCCAGGCTCTGTTGAATCATGCTGGGTGCGGGGAATACCTGGATGATGCGCGTGAATGGCTCGAGGGGTATCGGTTTGGTAGGGCCTATTGCTCGAGTCCAGCGCGTGTGATCGGTTTTCTGGGCCGAGGCTGCACGGCGCCTGTGCGCGCCGATCTGTATGCGTATGCGGATTGCCTGAGTAGGGTAGTTGCCGGGTGGAATCTCGACCGCCTTTCGGTCTTATTTGATTTGCTCGAGGCCCATGGGTGTGCTGAGGTCCCGCTTTGCTTGGGCGCTGTGGGGCTAGAGGCCTCGTCTGACGATGGCATGTGGACAGCGCTGTATCTGTCCGGTTTTCTCACGACGGATATGACTGAGGAGCCAGAGCATGGCGATTGTCTCCGTGCTTTGCGATTGCCCAATAACGAGCTTCGCCAGGCCTTGCGTCTAGTGATTATTGAGTGGTTTGAGTGCGCTGCAGAAGACATTCGAGACGTCGATGCGTTTCGCGACGGGCTGTGCCATGGGAACGAGGATACCGTGGGGCGGGCGCTAAGCCGCATCTTGGGAGATGCGGGAATCGGTGCGACCGACCCAGATACACCGCTGCCATATCACCTACTCTTGCAAGGACTCTGCTTTGGATTGCCGGGCTATGCCAATCCTGCTTCGAGGCGAAAGTGTGGCGCGGATCGCTGGGACATCCAGGTTTTTCCCACGGGCGCCGTGTTCGACATAGCCGATACGATCGGTATGCTCGATGAACGTCCGCTGATAACGATCAACATGATGTATGACCCCGGTGTGGATGCGCTGGGCCTGGAATTGCTGGCCGTGCAGGCGCTGCTCGACATAGAGCGCGACGGCATCGACGAAATCCGTGTGCCACGCCCCGCCATTGGACGCATGCGCTGGGGCTTTGGCTTTGACGGGCAGCGTGTGTCCGTGGTGTGCCAGCGGTTATAGGGGATGGCGAAAGCCCTTTACTACTCCGCGTCCTTCATGGGCGGCATGGGCTTCCAGTTGGGATCCTTGATGATCTTGCGGGCGTCCTTCATGCCTCGGCGCAGCGCCGGAATGCCGGTCTTAAAGCACTTGTCGACCGCGGTCAGGCGAATGAATTCCTTGCAGAAGGTCGCGGCATTGCCCAGGCGGAACAGCATGGGGTGATAGTCGCCATAGATCTGCATGTAGCGGGCCAGATAACCGCGGTTGCGCATGATGTAGTAGCGGTTGGTGTCGCTCGTGGAGTTGAGCTGGCGCTTGCCGGCGATATCCCAGTTGGAGACGGCGCGGGCGCGCTTGAGCACCACGTCGGCGACCACGGCGGCGGGGAAGTGCTGGCTGGCTACGTAGCCGTAGCAGGCATCGTCGCCGTAGATAAAGAAGCGCGCGTCGGGCAGGCCAATCTTGTCGACCACGCGGCGCGAGAACATGCCGCCCTCAAAGCACAGCTGGTTCATGGCGCGATAACCCTCTGGACCCAAGTCCCACTTGGCGACTGGGTTGGGAATGCCGAGCGAAAGGATGAGTTGGTATTGCCAAAAGAAGGCGCCGCCGTCAAAGTCTAGGCGCGAACCCTGGATGACATCGTAGCGGTCGGTCCACTTGGCAAGACGCTCGATGCCTTCGGGGATGACGAGCACGTCGTCGTCCATCACCCAGAACCACTGGGCGCCCAGGTCGTAGGCGCATTTAGTGCCGGCGGAGAAGCCGCCCGCACCGCCGCCGTTTTCGAGCTGCGGGGCGTAGATGACACGGTCGGTGCCGCCCTGCGCGTCAGGCTGCTCGGTGTCGATGCCCCACAGGTTGGCCAGGCGCTCGTTGAATGCGGTGCACATGGCCTCGGTCTCGCGTGAATTCTCGTTATCGACAATCACGATGCGCCAGGGCGCGGCCGTGAGCTCGGTCATAGAGTCGAACAAGTTGGCCAGGAGTTCCTGGCGCTTGTACGTAACGACGACGATGGCGAGCTTATCGATGGGGGCGGGGAGGGTTGAAGGCATGGGGCAATATATCCTTTCACGCGCGGCGGGCGAGCGCTGCACGGAAGCTATCGAATACGTCCTTGGGACTGTCCTATTGTAAAGGCTCGGCGCACCTTAGCGGCAAGCTTTGAATAAAACGCAGGAACCTGCCATGGGCCCGCCGCATGATGTGGGGCTGCTTTGCCCGCAAGAGGCTCCATAGATTATATAAACGCCCGCTGGCGCGCTGACCCTTTGATACCATGAAACGACAGGTATTTCCTAAGGAGCACATTTGTCTACTAACGCCTCTGGCAGCCCTGTTCTGTCGCTGCTTATTCCCATTTACAATGTTCAGCGCTACCTGCGCGAGTGTCTCGATTCCGCCCTGGCGCAGACGCTCAAGGATATTGAGATCATCTGCATTAACGACGGGTCGACCGACAACTCGCCGGCGATTATCCGCGAGTATATGGAGCGCGATGGGCGCGTCAAGATGATCGACAAGGCCAACAGCGGCTACGGCGACTCGATGAACCACGGACTGGACATGGCACGTGGCAAGTACGTTGGCATCTTGGAGTCCGATGACTTTATGGCGCCCGACGCACTTGAAAAGCTTGTCTCGACCGCCGAAAGCAATAATGCCGACTTTGCGAAGGCGAACTTTGATTTCTACTGGTCTAAGCCCGAGGAGCGCCGTTCGCTGCACGAGATGTTTAAAGCCAAGGACTGCGGCAAGTCGGTACACCCGAGCGATACGACGCAGTTCTTTAAGCAAAAGCCGTCGATTTGGTCGGCCGTGTACCGTCGTGATTTTCTTGAGCGCAACGGCATTAAGTTCCTGCCGACTCCGGGGGCATCCTTTCAGGACACGTCATTCGCCTTTAAGGTGATCGCGTGCGCCGATAAGGCTGTTTACCTGCATGATGCCGTGTTGTCGTATCGCCAGGACAACGAGAATTCCTCGGTCAATTCTTCGGCTAAGGTCTTTTGCGTCAATACCGAGTATGCCGAGATTGAGCGTTGGATTCGAGAGGATTATGCCCGTGATCACGCAAGTGATGACGTCGCGCGCATGCTCAAGTTCAATCAGCTCATTAAGTACGATTCGTACATGTGGAACTACGTGCGCCTGGCGCCCAAGTTCTATAAGGAGTTCCTGGTGCAGATGGCCAAGGAATTTCAGGCGGCCTTGGACGCGGGGGAGTTTTCGCTTGACGACCTCAAGCCGTGGAAACGCGCGAATCTCGCTGCCATCCTCAAAGATCCTGAGGGCTGGGTTGACGAGCATCCGAGTTTTGCGACGGATGGTGCCTTGGGGCGTGCTAAGTATTACGCCTCGGTTGGAGGCCCGGGCGTGGTCGCCGCCTTCCTCATCGAATCGCTGAGGGGGTAGGTCGGCATGGGAGAGGCCTCGTGTCCTAAAGCTACGATTGTCGTCCCCGTTTACAACTCTGCGCGCTCCATTCAGCGATGCGTCGATTCGCTGTTGGCCCAGTCCGAGCGCTCGATTCAGGTTGTTTGCGTCAATGACGGTTCGACTGATGATTCGTTGAACGTGTTGCACCGGATCGCGCAGGCCGACGATCGCGTACTGGTGATTGACCAGGAAAACGCGGGCGTCTCGTGCGCTCGAAATGCCGGTATCGATGCCGCCGAGGGCGAGACCGTCTTCTTTGTGGACGCTGACGATTACATTGATGCCCAGACGGTCGAGCGCGTGCTGCATGCCATGGAGTCTGCAGATGCCGAGGCCGCCGTTTTTGGCGGCGTCTGTGAACCTGCCGACGCTGCCCCCAAACGCGTCCAGCAACTCATGAGCCCCAAAGCCGGTACCTTCGGCGCCCGTGATCCCCAACTGCTGTTCCATTCGAATGCGCAGCCCTATGCCTGCCGTGCGGCTTTTTCGTGCGAGCTGCTCAATCGCGAAGGCATTCGCTTCGCCCCCAGTTTGGCTTTGGGCGAGGACGTCGTCTTCCAATTTGCGGCTTATGCGCTTGCCCGCAAGACCGTCGTCATGCCGGACAGGTTCTACCACTACGTGATGGAGAGCGAATCGGCGACGCACGAGTTCAACAGTGCCGAGGCTCGCGCCAAAAAGCTTGACGCCCACATGAGGATGCTCGAGGAGGTCTTGGAGGACTGGGCGGCCTACGGTCTTTTGGACCTGTGCCCCGGCGAGCTGATAACTTGGTTTTTAGACCTCATTGTGTTCGACCTGGCGCGCTTGGATTCCGATGACTTCCGTCGCGTGGCGGCTCGCGTCAACATGGACCTCACGACGTTTTTGGGAACGGAGTGGGCGGATATGCCTGCTAAGGGCGCCGTTCGCCGTGTTGCCCACAAGCTCGTTGCGGCGACCTCGGGCGTTTCGATGGCAGACGCCACACTGTTCTATCTTTCGACTCGCGGTCTCAAAGCCTGCCTGGAGCGTTTTATCTAATTCCAGGCGCTGCCGCCCGCCGCAACTCGGCTGCTAAAATAACCCTGTTACACGCTATTCAACAGGAGGTTCTCTTGCAGAACTCTGATACCCCTAAAGTTTCGCTGCTCGTTCCCATTTGCAATGTCGAACGCTACCTGCGTGAGTGCCTCGATTCTGCTGTGGCTCAGACGCTCAAGGACATCGAGATCATCTGCATCAATGACGGCTCAACCGATAGCTCGCCAGATATCATCCGCGAGTATATGGAGCGCGACCCCCGTGTAAAGATGATCGACAAAGCCAACAGCGGCTACGGCGACTCGATGAATCGCGGCCTGGAGATGGCATGCGGCGAGTACGTGGGCATCCTTGAATCCGATGACTTTATGTTTGAGGATTCGCTCCAAAAGCTGGTCGCCAAGGCCGATGCTGAGCACGCCGATGTGGTAAAGGGCGACTTTTACCTGTATTGGTCCACGCCCAGCGAACGCCGTGAGCTGTTTGGGATCATCGACGAGCATATGACGGGCGCCGCGTATCGCCCCGTCGATCGCCCGGGCATCTTCTACCGCAAACCTTCCATTTGGTCGGCTATCTATCGACGCGAGTTCCTCAACGACAATCAGATTCGGTTCCTTCCCACGCCAGGTGCCTCGTATCAGGACGCCGGCTTTAACTTTAAGGTTTGGGCTTGCGCTGAGCGTGCCGCGTTTATTACGGACCCCATTTTGTGCTATCGCCAGGATAACGAGAAGAGCTCGGTTAATTCGCCCAACAAAGTGTTTTGCGTGTGCGACGAATATGCCGAGATGCAACGTTTTTTGGACGAGCGTCCCGAGCTTAAGGCTCAGCTCCAGGGCATTTTAATGCGCATGAAGGTCGATACGTATCGTTGGAATGATGAGCGTCTGGTCGATGAATTGCGTGAGCAGTTTTGGAAGAAAGCCTCGTCCGATCTCAAGGCCGATTGGGATGCCGGTCGCTTTGACCTGTCGCTGTTTGATCCGCGTGGCGAGACCGACTTGCGCCTGATGGTCAAGTCGCCCCGCGCCTATATCGATTCGCGCTTTGAATTTAAGAAGCCCGGCAAGCTCAATACGTTTAAGCACTACTTTAAGATTGGCGGCCTGCCGCTGGTCTGGCGCGTGCTGACGTATCAGCGCACCTACGGCGACAACCCGCACCCTGATGACGTTCCGGCCGCACTGTAGGAGCGAGTGATTATGGTTACCCCCAAGATTTCCGTTGTCGTTCCCATCTATAAAGTGGAGGAGTGCCTGGCCTGGTGCCTGGACTCCCTGCTTGCGCAGGACATGCCCGATTGGGAAGGCGTGCTGGTCAACGATGGCTCGCCGGATGGTTCGCGCGATATCGCGGCCGCTTATTGCGAAAAGGACGCGCGCTTTACGCTGGTCGATAAGGAGAACGGCGGCCTGTCGAGCGCCCGTAATGCAGGCATTGCTGCGTCCACGGCGCCTATCGTCGCGTTTTTGGATTCCGATGATCGGTTCACGCCCGATGCATGCCGCGTGATCGTCGATGCCTTTGAGCGCGAGGACTGCGACGTTTTGACCTTTGGCGCGAATCCGTATCCGCTGGAGGCGGGGTATCCGTGGCTTAACTATGCACTGAGTCCACGCGGTGTGTCGTTTGAAGGCTATAGCTCTGACCTGCTGTTTAAGGAAGCATCTCGCCCCTTTGCATGGCGCACCGCCTGCAGGCGTGAGTTTTTGCTGGGTAACGAGATCGTGTTCGACGAAACCGTTAAGTATGGCGAGGACCAGGTCTTCGATTTTGCCGTGTACGGTCGTTCGCACAAGACCGCGCTTATTTCGAACAAGCTGTACGACTACCGCGTGGCGCGCAAAGGTTCGCTCATGGACACCATGCGCTACGACGACGAGACACGTCTGCTGGAGCACGTGAAGATTTACTCCGCGGTGCTGGCTGACTGGCAGCGCGACGGTCTCGATGCTCAGCATGCCGATGACCTGGCGTACTTCCTCTGCGACCTGGTGCTGTACGATGCGCTCAGGTTGCTGGGTTCGGACTGCGGCAAGGTGTTTGCTGCCGTTGCCACGGCACTTGCCGGTTCTGCCGTGGGCAGCGATGCTGCGCTCGCACAATGCGCTCCTTCTGTTGCTGCTATGGTGCGTGCGGCGCTTACCAGCAAGGCCCCCAATGCCCGTGGGTGCAAAAAGCTCATGTTCGATTACGACGTCTTGAGGTTTGGGCGCCTGGGTGCCTGTAAACGCATGGCAGCGAACGCCCTGGGAAAGCGAGAGGTGTAGATGAGTATCAAGCGTTTGGCGCTTTGCCGCAGTCAGGGCCGTCTATTTGTGCTGCTTCGTTTTGCCGGTCAGGATGTCGCCGCGCTTATTGAGCGGGAGGGTTCTCAAGCGTTTGCCCATGCGACGACGAGCGGTTCTTGTGTGCCGTCGCTGGCACTCCCGGTTGACCATGGCCGTGTGCTGGCGCTTTGCCCTTCCGTTGCCGATTACGAGTGCGAGCTTGCCGTCTTGGTGCTTCCGTTTTTGGATGGTACGTCGATGGATGTCGTTTTTGCATCCGGTGGTCAAAGGTTGGGCGCCATTCGTCTCGATAGCCGCGTGGCCAAGCTGGAATCCAAGATTAACTACAAAGCAAAGCCTGCGCTGTGCGCGCTTATCCGCGATGCGCAGCGTGGCGAATGCTGCGGTCGCTACGAGATCGATGCCATTCGCTATTTGCCGGCAGACGACGGCGCGGTGTGGCGCTTTGAGGTCAAGTGGGCGGGAGACCCCCAGTGCGCGCCTGAGCTCCAGATCTTCGATACGCATATGAATGCCATCGATGCTACCGTGCATGTGTTTGAATCGCAGGTCGATGTGCCGCAGCAGAACGGATGCCACGTCAATAAAACGTATCTGAGCGTTGAGATGCCTCAGGTTATACGAGATTTTGTCGCGATTGCGAGCGATCCCACGGAGCAGATTCAGAGTGGTTTTTGCGCTATGGATGGTCGCCTGTACAACGGCATGGTCGACGACAGCTGGAACCGCATGAAGGACGCGCGTGCAGACGACGCGGCTTATCGACGTTGGTTTGAGCAGCATCGCGCAAAGCCGGGCGATTTAGCGTGCCAGCGTGTCGCTTCGGTGGCTTTTGCCTATAGACCACTCGTGAGCATTGTGGTGCCGTGCTATAAGACTGATCGGGTCTACCTGCGCGAGCTGCTGGACTCGGTACTAGCCCAGAGCTATGACAACTGGGAATTGTTGCTTATGGACGCCTCGCCCGAATGGGGTGCGGTGGCCAATCTTGCGGCTGCCGCCAATGACGAGCGCATCCGTCGCATCGAGCTTCCCGGCAACGGCGGCATTGTGGTCAACACCAACGCAGGTATCGAGCAAGCGACGGGCGACTACATCGCGTTCTTGGACCACGATGACATTCTGGAGCCGGACGCGTTATTCCAGTATGTTTCCGCGCTGAATAAGGCGGCCGAGGGCGAGCGCCCCCAGGTCCTGTTCTGCGACGAGGACATGTTCCAGAAAACGGGGGAGTGGGGCCAGCCGGTCTTTAAGACCAAACTCAACGTCGACCTGCTCTATAGCCATAACTGCGTGACGCATTTCCTGATGGTAGAGAAGACGCTTATCGATCGTATCGGCACGTCCCCAGAAGACGTTGCGGGTGCCCAGGACTACGACCTGACGCTTCGCTGCCTTTCGGCGGACGCGCGGTTTGAGCATGTTGCGCACGTGCTGTATCACTGGCGCGTTCATCCGGGATCGACCGCCGACGGATCCGCCGACAGCAAACCGTATGCCATCGAGGCTGGGCGCCTGGCTCTGCAGCGCCACTTTGACTCGCTGGGCGTTCACGGAACGGTCGAGGAGACCGAGACGCCGTTTGTCTACCGCATGCGCTATGCGCTGCCGGAGCCTGCGCCACTGGTGAGCATTGTGATTCCCACCAAGGACCATGTTGAGACGCTCGATGCTTGTGCGATGTCGATCGCCCAGAAGGCCACGTATGCCAACTACGAGATCGTCTTGGTGGAGAACAACAGCGAAGCCCCGGAGACGTTTGCGTATTACGAAACCCTGCCGGAGCGCGTGGTCGCGGCATCTGAGGGCAAAGGTAGCGCGCGCGTTGTGTACTGGCCGGGCGAGTTCAATTACTCCCAGATCATTAACTTTGGCGTGGAGCATGCCAAGGGCGACTATCTGCTGCTGCTCAACAACGATACCGAGGTCATAAGCCCCGACTTTATCGAAGAGATGATGGGTTATCTGCAGCGTCCCGATGCGGGCGTGGTGGGCGCCAAACTCTACTTTGCCGATCATCTGGTGCAGCATGCCGGCATTGTGGTTGGGGTGCGCGGCGCACTTGCCCATGCCAACCAGGACTTCTCGGCAAAGCGCGAGGGCTATCTTGCTCGTGCCGTACGACCGGGCAGCTTTAGCGCCGTAACAGGTGCCTGTCAGATGGTCCGACGCGACGTATTTGAGCGGGTCGGAGGCTACGACGAGGAATTCGCCGTCGGCTTCAACGACGCGGACTTTTGCCTTCGTGTGTGGGAGGCGGGCTACCGCACCATCTTTACGCCCTATGCCGAGCTGTATCACTACGAGTTCACCTCGCGCGGCAGGGAAGAGGCCAACGAGGAAAAGCTGCGCCGCTGGAAGCGCGAGCAGGCACTGTTCATGCGGCGCTGGCCTGAGTTCTTCCTCGATGGCGACCCGTGGCTCGGACCAAACCTATCCTCCGACAGTGAGTACTTCTCGTTTTAGTGCGAAGTAATGCCAAGTTCCGGCAAAGTATCTTCAAGAGCCGCAAGAGCGGTGGGGTTCAAGTACTCCTCGTTCAAGCAGCTCTTGTCATATCGAAAACGTGTGTCTCGTGAGCATTCGATGAGTTCTGCAGTAAAGAACTTCTCCCAGCTAAAGAACTTTGAGCTTTCGATATGTTCAGCGGGGTTAAGCAGCATGTCCTTAATGTGTTTGCTGTTGAATATTCCCGACTTCAACACGAGCCATTCAAACGATTCCGGTAGGAATAGCTTGATGTTCTTTCGGCGCAATAGAGCAGCTGCTTCCGCAATTTCTGGTCCAAAGGCGGCGCCGTCGGCAATCACGAGGATGTCGTTTTCCGGTGCGTCCATAATGCAGTTGCAAATGTTTGATTTTCCTCCCGCGCTGATGCACTTAATGCTGCTCTTTTTGCATAGCAAACTGAAGAATTCGTAGCCCGAATTTGTGTCCTCGACGATGACAAGCTCGGGCCTCTCGCCTCTAAAATCAGTATCACCGTAAATACGATATGTAGAGGTGTAGACACGAGAGTAAACGGGATACTTCGTTGTGGTTCGGTTGGTGTTCTTAAGACCGTAGATTTCATCAACGCTATAGGGCAGTTGACGCAGTGACTCTCTGGCGACGATTACGTAGTAGTTTGAGCTACGTTTTGCTTCATGGGCAAATTCTCTTGATCGAACAAAAGTATTGCCCTCATCAATAAAAACAATACTGCTGGAAATTTCTTGGAGATCTCTGCGCCAATATTTTCCAGATATTGTTTTACAGGGCACTTTGCAACTTACTGTTACGCCGCTTTGTGCCCCAAGATCTTCGTGAGCTGCCACCATTTCAAGCAAAGTTGTCTTGCCTGTAGCACTGTTGCCTTGGATGATGGTCAGATTTCGATTGATGGTCAGTTTAAACTGAACTCGGTTATTTTGAATAGTTACCTTGTATGATCCGCGCATCAGGAGTTCTCCCTTAGGCATTTTCCAGCTATGGGGACAAGGTCAAACATCGTGTGAACGACATCGCCTGTGTTCGCAATGGCAGCCGTGAATTTGCCGTTTCCGAAATCCATTAAATGGTAGAGATTGATTGTTAGATCCTTTTGCGCGGCGATCCTCAGAATCCAGTAGGCGCAATTATCACCGCAATTTGAGGCGTTATATATATTCTGCGGCATAAAGTACATAAGCAGTAGTGTTTTGGTGCCGCTGGATAGTTTCTCGGGAGGAATGACGCCTAGAATCTTGGTATCGATTGCATTGGGGCCTACCACGGTGCCTTTATCGATGGATTTAATGACCCTTTGGGCAAAGGAGTCTTGAAACCACTGGGGCGAATAGACGTTATCGAAGTAAACCGACGTGTTGTAGATAACGTTTTCCATATCACCATAGTGAATTGTTAGCACGTTAGCTCCTTCGGCTTGCTGATTTGGCATTTAGTGAGATTGATTATATCGCAGCACATTAGGCGGGCGTTATCGGCCCGCGGTAGATGTGATTGATGACCAAGGTTTGTATTTTGTTGCTTTATTAATCAGTTCACTCGTTTAATCAGTTCGTTCATGCGCTAAGTTTGCCTTAGGAGCTATTCAGCGTAACGATTGAGGTGTGGCGACTCATATTTAAATTGCAGTCACAAAGACACCTTTTATCGATTTCCCGTTGAAATACTGAATTGATAGTTTAAAAATAACTTAAGAGAGCCTTAAATCTCGGAGAAAGGATGTCGTATGAAAAACCTTCGAGAAAGATGGCGCGGACTAACAGTGCTGGGAGTTGTTGCATTTGCCGCTGCCTGCATGACGGTTGCCCCGGTGCCCTCATTTGCTGATATTGCTGGCGGTGGCGGAGACGGTGGACCGATTACGGAATGGTGTTCCGACGGTCGTCCGAAGACTGGACTCGTTCGGTGCGAGGACGGCAACCTTCGCTATTTCGATCCCGAAACTGGCGCCATGGTCACGAACCAGTGGCATAACGAATACGAAGCTGTCTGGTACTATTTTGGCGCTGACGGGATCGCGGTGTCGGGCTGGCAGTCTATCGGTGGGGACAAGTATTACTTCTACCCCGAAAGCCATGATATGGCATACGGCCGAGTTCAGATTGACGGCAAGAACTACTTCCTGAACACCCCTGGTGCCAACGCCGATGGCCGCATGCAGCATAGCGGCTGGCTCTATGACTCCATCTATGGAAAGTGGTTCTATGCGACCTCCAGTGGCGAACTGCTGACCGGTTGGCATAATATCGGTGGAACTTGGTATTATTTCGACGAGTATGGTGTCATGCTGACCGGCTGGATCAACGTTTCGGGGACGTGGTGCTACGCCAACGCTTCCGGTGCGATGGCCACTGGCTGGCTCAACATCGGCGGTACGTGGTACTACCTCGACGGTTCGGGCGCCATGGTCGCTAACAGCTGGCGCAGCCTCGGCGGCTCCTGGTACTGGTTCGGCGACTCCGGTGCAATGGCCACTGGCTGGTTCTTGGCAGGCGGCTCTTGGTACTATGCGAGCGGTTCGGGCGCCATGGCAACCGGCTGGCTCAGCAATGGCGGCACGTGGTATTGGCTCGGAGGTTCGGGCGCTATGGCCTCTAACTCTTGGGCTAACGTTGGTGGAGTTTGGTACTGGTTCGACGATTCCGGCGCGATGGCCACCGGCTGGCGTCAGGTCGGCGGCGCCTGGTACTACTTTAGCGGTTCCGGCGCTATGGCCCACGACGCCTGGGTCGGCGACTACTACCTCCAGTCTTCCGGTGCCATGGCTACGAATGCCTGGGTTGGCTCCTACTATGTCGGCGAGGACGGCAAGTGGATTCCGGGCTACGGTTTAGTTTGGTACAAGAGCGGTAGCCATGTTTACCATACGCATAAGTGCCGTACCGTTGGCAAGGACGCAAAGGGCTATTCGCAGATCTCTATCCAGGAGGCCCAGAGGCGTGGCGCTTCACGAGAGTGCAAAAACTGCCAGCAAATTGGCTAGTACATTACTGAGCTAGTTTTGATTGAGGCCCCGTTGCCCTGAGGTGACGGGGCCACTGCGTGATTGGATACTGTGCTGCTATGAAGAAATGGTCATTCGGGGTGCTGGTCTTTTCGGGCCTTGTTTCTTTGGGGCTCCTTTTGGGTTCGCCCTCGATGTTATACGCCCTTGATTTGAATAACACTGACGAAGGTCCCGCATCTAACGTTGCTATTGCTTCTGTCGAGTCAGGCGTTGATGTTCAGCGCGAATCGACCTTCGCTGTCGAGCAGAACTCTCAGATGGATAATGAGATCCCTTCTGAGGTTTCGAATCAAATTGTTTGGCATCAGGGGTGGATATCACCCGAAGAAGGGGCTGGTTTTTGGCGTTGGGGCTTGTCCGACGGAACGATCGCTGTTTCTTCTTGGAGACATATAAACGGTAGCTGGTACTGGTTCGACGACGAAGGTCGAATGGCTCAGGATGGATTGGTCCAAGTCGGGGGTGCGACTTATGGATTCTCCTCTTCGGGTGCAATGCGTGTCGGCTGGTACCTAGATTCTACGGGCTCCACTTTTGCTTGGCGTCATTTCTCCAGTTCTGGCGCCATGGTAAAAGGCTGGCTTTCAGACGGCAACAACTGGTATTGGCTGGATGATGAAGGCAAGATGGTCCACGACTCGATGCTGCAGATCGGGGGAGCTACGTATGGATTCTCCTCTTCTGGCGCAATGCTTATCGGATGGCATCTTGATGCTTCCGTCTGGCATTATTTTTCCGGCTCTGGCGCCCTGGTAAAGGGCTGGCTCTCGGATGGGGGCCGTTGGTATTGGCTTGATCCTGCGGACGGTTCTATGGCCACCGGGTTGAATGCATGCAATGGAACCCCTTATATCTTTAACGGATCGGGGGCCATGCTCTCCTCCCAGTGGGCGCTTATTGACAACAACTGGTATTACGCTGACTCCAACGGCTTGCTGCATGGAGGCTGGTTACTTCTAGGGAATTCTTGGTATTACCTGGATCCAGGAAGCCATATTATGCTCACGGGCTTTGTGCAAGTGGGTACATCCTCCTATTTCCTTACGAGTTCAGGTGCCATGGCAACAGGCTGGGCACTTGCTGATAATACTTGGTACTACGCCGCATCAAGCGGAGCAATTCAACGAGGGCGATGGATAAAGTCCGGAAGCGCCTGGTATTACCTTGATGAGGTGTCCGGCGCAATGCGTACTGGTGAATATACGGTAGGCGACACGCGCTATTATTCTTATGATTCTGGTGCGATGGCATCTTCGTGCTGGATCAACTTGAGCGACGGTATGTCATGGGCGAATTCGTCTGGAGCACTGAGCGAGCCGTTGCCTACTTCATCTGATGGATCTCCCGTAATCGCCGATCGTGCCGACTTGTCTTCATTGCCAGGTGCAATTCATATTGGAGACGCAGTTTTCTATGCGGACGCAAACGGTGTCGTTAATGTGGCATCTGGTTGGATTATGTCGAATGACGCTTCTGATGAAAACGGTAATACTTGGTACTACGCATCTTCCAATGGTGTCCTTAAGTCTGGTTGGCAATATGTCAACGGTGCGTGGTATTGGATGGACCCTTCCACATTCAAGATGAAAACTGGATGGCTTAATGACGGCGGTACGTGGTACTGGCTCCAGCCTTCGGGTGCCATGTTTGCTAATGGGTGGCTGAAAATCGATGGCGTTGACTACTACTTCAATGCAAGCGGTGCATGGTTGAATACGTCTGGTTCTGTTTTGGGGGTCAATAGGTCCAGCCTGGTCAATTGGCTTATGAGCCACGAAAACGACGGCTATTACCGTGGAACACGCTATGATACGCATCTTAGCCAAGAATCATGCATGTATCCAAAGGGTGATCCTCGTTGGGACGGGTATACCGGTATGAACTGCGGCGGATTTGTATCGCATGCATATATGAAGGCGGGCGGTAATTTAGCTCCCATTGCCGCTGAGCAGAGCCATTCGCCTTGGAGTGGGGGTCCCGGAAGGGGCGGCTGCGTTAACGCGTATCGTTGGTATGGCTACGCTATCGATACATGCGCGAACGTGACTTATTTCAACTCTATTGATGAGTTGTTGCGTAGTGGTTTGGCTCGTAAGGGGGATATTGTATTTTTCAATCCTTACAATCCATATGCGGACGATAGTCATATCGGTTTTTTCTGGGGCAATTCGCCGAGCGAAAACTTGTTTTGGCATAGTGACGGTTATGGAAACCGTATTTCTGGTTTGACTGCTTTGGGTCCATCGAAAGTAATATTGATTCGTTAGAATTCCGAGTTGTAGGGGACTCTCTGGGCCCCCTGCCTTTTTGACATCTAGTTTGAAAGCTAACTGATGTCGGCATTCTTTGGGCAAAGAGTAGGGACCAGGAGTCCTTGGTTTCACCTTGCTGGGAAGTTCTTGTTTACATTGTGGTATTGCGTGCAGTTATTTGTCGTCCTAGATGGCGCCTTGTCCAGTTGGATGTTCGGAAATCTTTCACAGCCATGCTGTAAGCTAGACGCAAACAAGAACGAATGACGAGGTTTACATGAGCAAACATCTTAAGTTATTTTCGGCATTGTTGGTGCTGATGGTCCTTGCGCCCATTTCTGTGTTTGTTTTTCCCTCGAACGCGGAAGCTGCGCGGTCCCTAGTTGAGAATTCCTGGCGTTATGAGGATGGACAATTGGTCGCAGAGGATGCTTCTTCCGAAGAAGATGGAATAGCCTTATTGTCCATGGACATTCTTCCCGATGGGGCTACGGCGCAGGGCATCGATGTCAGTGAGCATCAAGGACGTATTGACTGGAATGCTGTTAAGGCTTCTGGTATCGATTTCGCTATACTGCGTGTTGGATTTGGCGCTCCATCTTGGGGCGGTCGAGTTGACTATCAATTTAATCGAAATATTTCTGAGTGCGAGCGACTCGGAATTCCTTACGGCGTCTATATCTATTCATATGCTTTTGATAATCAACAGGCAGCCGATGAGGCGTCCATGGTGATTGACTGCCTATCGGGGCGCAATCCTAGGCTACCGGTGTATTACGATCTTGAGGACAAGACAATTATTGCAGATGGCCGTCAATCCGGAATTGCATCTAGAGCTCAGATATTCTGTAATAAGATTTCTAGTGCTGGATATAAGCCAGGCATTTATGCAAACCTAAATTGGTTTAACAATATATTGACCGACCCTGTATTTAAGAGCGGTTCTTGGGATCATTGGATTGCTCAATACAACTCCCAATGTCACTATACCGGCAGTTACAGCTTTTGGCAGTATACAAGCCGCGGAAAAGTTTCTGGTATTAGCGGAAACGTTGATATGAATTACGCGTATGTTGATGTCTCTCTTTATTACTGGCAGTTAAAAGAGGGCACTTGGTATTACGCAACCTCTGACGGCAAAGCGTATACCGGATGGTTGTGCCAGGGTGGCACCTGGTACTGGCTCGAGCCCGACGTGGGCGGTGCCATGGCTACCGGCCTTCACGAGTGCAACGGCTCCCTGTACTGGTTTAATTCGTCCGGCGCGATGTCGACCGGGTGGGTCCTCGACGGCGGGACCTGGTACTACGCGACTGGCTCCGGCGCGCTGGCGCGCGGCCCCGTATCCGTCGGCGGCGTGCCCTACTGCTTCGACGCCCGGACGGGTGCCATGCTGACGGGCTACCAGACGGACGCGCAGGGCGTCCGCCGCTACTTCGGCAGCTGCGGCCCCCTTAACGGCTGGGGCCTCGTCGACGGCTCCTGGTACTGGTTCGCTGACGGTATCGCCTCGACCGGCTGGCTTTACACCGGCGGTTCCTGGTACTGGCTCGACCCCGACGCGGGCGGCGCCATGGTGACGGGCCTCCACGCGTGCAACGGCTCAGCGTACTGGTTCAGCGCCTCCGGCGCGATGGCGACCGGATGGGTCCTCGACGGCGGGACCTGGTACTACGCGACTGGCTCCGGCGCCCTCGCCTCCGGCTGGCTCAACCTAAACGGTGCGTGGTACTGGCTCGATCCCTCGACGCACGCCATGGCCACGGGCGTTCAAACTATCGGATCATGTGAATACATATTTAATAGTACCGGCAAGATGATGGCTAATTGCTGGTCAAACGGTGATGGGTCTTGGATGTATCATTCGTCATCCAGCGGCGCAATTGACCTTAAAGGCATCATGACCGATTCGGGAATCCAGCTGATTGACGACGACGGTAATGCCAGAACTGGTTGGATTGAGAGTCAGGGTGCTCGATATTATTGTTCTGCTAGTGGAGTAATTCTGACTGGGTGGCAGCAAATTGCTGGGTCTTGGTATTACTTTAACCCGGATGGTCGAATGGCGACCGGCTGGCTTAACGATGGCAGCAACTGGTACTGGCTGGATTCCGCTTCTGGCGCGATGAAAACGGGATGGCTTTCCCTTGGGGGCACATGGTATTACCTTGATGTCGCACGTGGGGGAGTAATGTTGAGTAACGGTTGGTATTGGATCGGCTCTACTGACTACAAGTTCAGTTCATCCGGCGCAATGGTGTTAGCGCCGGGCGATTTTAGCCGCTAATAGTCA
>NZ_QSFY01000014.1:49244-57818 GCF_003467965.1 Collinsella sp. AM42-18AC | reverse complement strand
GCATGAGCATGCCCTTCTGGCGCGAGGACCTCTAAGTCTTTCCGTTTCCGGTGCGGTCCCCCTACAACCGCACCGGCTTCGCCCGTTAAACGGGCAACACTAATACTTACGTAATTCATTTCTTCGAAAGGAATCGAACCATGGGTGTTAACCTCTCCGGCCGTAGCTTCCTCAAGCTTCTCGACCTCACCACCGAGGAGATCGAGTACCTGCTCAAGCTCTCCAAGAACTTCAAGGACATGAAGCGCGCTGGTGTTCCGCACCGCTATCTCGAGGGCAAGAACATCGTTCTGCTCTTCCAGAAGACCTCCACTCGTACCCGCTGCGCCTTCGAGGTCGGCGGCATGGATCTGGGCATGGGCGTCACCTACCTCGATCCGGGTTCGTCGCAGATGGGCAAGAAGGAGTCCATCGAGGACACCGCCCGCGTTCTCGGCCGCATGTATGACGGCATCGAGTTCCGCGGCTTTGCCCAGGACGACGTCGAGGAGCTCGCTGCTAAGTCCGGCGTGCCCGTGTGGAACGGCCTGACCACTGAGTGGCATCCCACCCAGATGCTCGCCGACATCCTGACCGTCCAGGAGAACTTCAACTACGACATCAAGGGCAAGACTCTCGTCTTCATGGGCGACTGCAAGAACAACGTTGCTCGCTCCCTCATGGTCGTCTGCTCCAAGCTCGGCATGAACTTCGTGGCCTGCGGCCCCGAGGAGTGCATGCCCGCCGACGACGTCATCGAGGCCTGCAAGCCCATCGCCGAGGCCAACGGCTGCACCATCAAGCTGACCACCGACGTCAAGGACGGCGTCACCGGTGCCGACGTCATCTACACCGACGTGTGGGTCTCCATGGGCGAGCCCGACGAGGTCTGGGCCGAGCGCATCGCTCAGCTCACCCCGTATCGTGTTACCTCTGAGGTCATGGCTATGGCCAACCCGGGTGCCATCTTCCTGCACTGCCTGCCCAGCTTCCACGACACCAACACCACGATTGGCGCAGAGAAGTGCGAGCAGTTCGGCATCACCGAGCAGGAGGTCACCGACGAGGTCTTCGAGAGCCCCGCTTCCAAGGTCTTCGACGAGGCCGAGAACCGCATGCACACCATCAAAGCTGTCATGTACGCTACGCTCAAGTAAGAGCTTCTAGCATCTCGCTCGGGGTGCATTGCTGCGCACCCCGAGCGCTTTTGTCTGGTAAAAATCTCGCACTGAGCGACATGCACGGCACGGAAGAGCCGCTTCGGGCGAGATCAGTAAATGATTTATGAAGGGGGGATGAGAACTATGACTGAGACCGCTAAGAAAAAGCGCGGTATGCCTTCATCGTTCACCATTCTTCTTGCTCTGCTGGCAATCGTCGCGGTTGTTACCGTTATCGTCTCCGGTACGTCCGGTGGCGAGGTTACCGCTGCCCGCCTGAGCGATTTCTGCACCGCCCCGGTCAAGGGCTTCGCTGACGCTCTGCCCGTCTGCCTCTTCGTTATGATCCTCGGCGGCTTCCTCGGCATGATGACCGAGACCGGCGCCCTGGACAACGGCATTGCCGTTCTGGTGCAGAAGCTTAAGGGCAATGAGATCATGCTCATTCCCGTGCTGATGCTCATCTTCTCCCTCGGTGGTACCACCTATGGTATGTGCGAGGAGACCGTTCCCTTCTACGCCCTGCTTGCCGCTACCATGATGGCCGCTGGCTTCGACCCTATGGTCGGTGCTGCCACCGTCCTGCTCGGCGCTGGCTGCGGCTGCCTGGGCTCCACGGTTAACCCGTTCGCCGTCGGCGCTGCCGTCGACGCTCTGACCGGCGTTGACATTGAGGTCAACCAGTCCATCATCATCGGCCTCGGTGCCGTCCTGTGGATTGTTACCACTGTTATGTCCATCCTCTTCGTCATGAGCTATGCCAAGAAGGTCAAGGCTGACAAGGGTTCCACCATCCTTTCGATGCAGGAGCTCAAGGACGCCGAAGAGGCTCACGGCAAGGCTGCTTCCGAGGTTCACAAGGAGGTCAAGCTCACCGGTCGTCAGAAGGGTGTTCTGATCGCCTTTGCCTTCACCTTCGTCGTCATGATCGTCGGCTTCATCCCGCTGGCCGATCTCAACGAGGGCGTCGCCAACTTCTTCGATGCTGGCGCTGTCTATGACGCCGACGGTAACGCCATCGTTCAGGGCTGGTCTGCCCTGATCACCGGCCTGCCCATTGGCCAGTGGTACTTCGACGAGGCTTCCACCTGGTTCTTCCTCATGGCTGTCCTGATCGGTATCATCGGTGGCCTGTCCGAGAAGCAGATCGTCAACACCTTCATCACCGGCGCTGCCGACATGATGTCCGTTGTCCTCGTCATCGCTCTTGCCCGTGGTATCTCCGTCCTCATGGCTAGCACCGGCCTCGACGTCTACGTCCTCGACGCTGCCGCCAATGCTCTGGCTGGCCTGTCCGGCGTGATCTTCGCTCCCATGAGCTTCCTGGTCTACTTTGGCCTGTCCTTCCTGATCCCCTCGACCTCCGGTATGGCTACTGTCTCCATGCCCATCATGGGACCGCTGGCTGTTAAGCTCGGCTTCTCGCCCGAGGTCATGGTCATGATCTTCTCCGCCGCTATCGGTGTCGTGAACCTGTTCACCCCGACCTCTGGCGCCATCATGGGCGGTCTTGCCCTGGCCAAGATCGAGTGGACGACCTGGCTCAAGTTTGCTCTTAAGCTCATCGTCGCTCTCTCCGTCGTCTGCGCCGTCATCCTGACCATCGCTTGCGTGATGCTCTAAGTACCCCTTGGGTACCCCACGGAAACCATGACGATCCTGTAAAGGATCACCTGGTCATCGTCTGTCCGGTGGGGTAACCCCACCGGTAGACTCCTACCTTTGGCCCCCTCCCGTTCCGTGCGCGGGAGGGGGCGCTCTTGTGTTCCGGCGTTTTACCAAACGCCGGAACCACTCGACGCTGCAAGCCCGCCAGAGCGGCAATCTGACGTTCAATCGTCGGGCATGGCCAAAAGGCCTATGCCCTCCTCTTTCACGTCACCTTGCTCGCTCTGGTGGGCTTTCGCTGACTTATGCTCAACCTGCGGCGCTGCCATTGTTGGCGCAGGGGGCGGCTTGCTCGCTCTGGTGTCTGTTCGCTGTCCGTTCTCTGCCCGCGACGTTTCTGCTGTTGGTGCAAAGGGGTCAGGTTACTTTGCGCCAAAAGGGGAAGTTGCGGTGGAATAGTTCCCGTTTGGCCGTCTTGAGGGGTTAAACAGGAGCTATTTCACCGCAACTTATCGATGGCGTGTTTGGTTGGTGCCTGTTGATGGCCTGGGCATCGGGGAGGGCAGGCTCCGTTATAATCGCGTAGGAACTTAATTTACGAAACGGGACGGGAGCCATACATGCGCCAGGGTTTCGACAACGCGAAGTATATCGAGCTGCAGGCTGCTCACATTAAGGAGCGCATCTCGCAGTTTGGCGGCAAGCTGTATTTGGAGTTTGGCGGCAAGTTGTTCGATGACTATCATGCCAGCCGCGTGCTGCCGGGTTTTGAGCCGGACAGCAAGTTTCGCATGCTCAAGAGCATTGCCGATGACGTTGAGGTCATCATCGCGATCAACGCGAACCACATCGAGAAGAATAAGGCCCGTGGCGACCTTGGCATTACCTATGACGAGGACGTTTTGCGCCTGGTCGACCTGTTCCGCGGCAACGGTTTTGCTGTCGCGGCCGTGGTTATCACCCAGTACGCCGGCCAGCCCGCCGCCGATGTGTTCCGCAATCGCCTGAACGCGCTCGGCATTCCCGCCAAGCTGCACTATCCCATCGAGGGCTATCCGCACGACGTCGACCTGATCGTGTCTGACGACGGCTATGGCAAGAACGAGTTTGTCGAGACCACCCGTCCGCTCGTTGTCGTGACGGCACCCGGCCCTGGCTCGGGCAAGCTCGCCACCTGCCTGTCTCAGCTCTATCACGAGCACAAACACGGCACCGCTGCCGGCTACGCCAAGTTCGAGACGTTCCCGGTCTGGAATCTGCCCCTCACGCATCCGGTCAACATCGCCTATGAGGCCGCCACGGCCGACCTCGACGATGCCAATATCATCGACTCCTTCCACTTGGAGGCCTACAACAAGACCACGGTCAACTACAACCGCGACGTCGAGGCCTTCCCGGTGGTCCGTGCTCTGATGGAAAAGATCCTGGGCAAGAGCCCCTACCAGAGCCCCACGGACATGGGCGTCAATATGGTCGGCTTTGCCATCACCGATGACGATGCCTGCCGCGACGCTTCCAAGATGGAGATCGTTCGCCGCTACTTTACCGCGGTCGAAAATGTGCGCCGTACCGGCGTGGGCGATGAGCAAGTCGACCGTCTCAAGATTATTATGAAGAAAGCCGGCATCGATAAGAACTACTCACCGGCACGCTCGGCGGCCCTCACCAGGGAACAGCTGACGGGTGGTCCCGTGGGTGCCATGGTCATGCCCGATGGCTCCGTGGTGACCGGTAAGACCTCCACGCGCCTGGGCGCCGCAAGTTCGCTCATTATGAACGCCCTCAAGCATGTCTCGGGCGTCGACCTTGAGCTCGAGGTCATTAGCGATGAGGCGATCGAGCCCATCAGCAAGCTCAAGACGCATTTCCTGGGTAGCAAAAACCCGCGCCTCCACACCGACGAGACGCTTATGGCGCTGTCGATCACCTCGGCCACGAGTGAGACGGCCGCTCGCGTCCTTTCGGGCCTGGAGCAGTTGCGCGGTTGCGATGCCTTCTTTAGCGTGATCATCTCGCCGACGGACGAGACGGTACTGCGCAAACTGGGTATCAACGTGTGCTGCGAGCCCAAGTTTGAGCGCCGCGGTTTCTTCCATCGCTAAGTTTGAAGCACCGCGGTAATTGCATTGCAGTTTGGCCGTATCGGGTTAGCGCCCGGTACGGCTTTTTGATCAATAAAGTGCCTATTTCGGCGAAAAATAGCCGTTTACCTGCCTAGAAACAATTTGAGCGGTATACAATAACCGTAACTGTTTCATCCTTAGCGGGATGCCGCATGATGGATATTACCTGTCATCGTGAGGTGTGTCGGTCGCGCACGGCGCGTTAGATGCTCGTGCTCGGTTTGAGGAGGCTGCTATGGCGGGCAAGGGTCGTGCGAGTGTCAACGATATGAAGCGTGTCGAGGTGCTGGTGTTGATGGAGATCGACCAGCAAACCGAAGACAATGGCGGGCCGTATGGTTTCTCGCGCAAAACGCTTGCCGAGCGCGTGGGGGTTTCGCCGTATCGTGCCCGCGCCGCAATCGATCGCTTGGATTCCGAAGGCATGATTGATGTCGTCTCGCGTTATAGCGACGACGGCGGTCAGCTTGCAAATGGCATTTGCCTCACCGAACGTGGCGAGTGGTATCTTGAGGGCGTCCGTACCGGCATGCTCGTTCAAGAAATGCTTGAGGACGAGGTTGCTGATCGATAGCAGCATGTAACCCTTGCCATAGCGACGCCGCCTGGGAAACCGGGCGGCGTTTTGTTTCAAGATTGAGAAATGCAATCGCACGCGAGAAAAATTGCGGACGGTCCGCGGCGCGAGTATTACAATGAAGACCCGTAAGATGTGGATAAACAACTTCTACGGGAAGCGCAGGTAACTCAATATGACCAAGCATGTGTTCGTAACCGGTGGCGTGGTTTCGTCCCTGGGCAAGGGTATCACCGCGGCCTCGCTGGGCCGTCTGCTCAAGTCGCGTGGCTACAAAGTAACGATGCAGAAGGCCGACCCGTATCTGAACGTCGACCCCGGTACCATGAGCCCGTTCCAGCATGGTGAGGTCTTTGTAACCGAGGATGGTTACGAGTCCGACCTGGACCTGGGTCATTACGAGCGCTTTATTGATGAGAACCTGACCCGCGATTCCAACTTTACGACCGGTGCCATCTACAAAAGCCTAATCGCCCGCGAGCGTCGCGGCGACTTTTTGGGCGGTACCGTGCAGGTGATTCCTCACGTCACCAATGCCATTAAGGACAAGTTTCGCCGCATCGAGGAGCAGACCGGCTCCGATGTAGTCATCACCGAGCTGGGCGGCACGATCGGCGACATCGAGTCCCAACCGTTTGTCGAGGCCATCCGTCAGTACCGCAAGGAGGCCGGCTCCGAGAACGTCTGCTACATCCACGTGTCGCTCGTTCCCTATATTGCCGCCGCCCACGAGGTCAAGACCAAGCCCACGCAGCATTCCGTCAAGGAGCTCCGCAGCTTTGGCATCCAGCCCGATATCATCGTGCTGCGCTCCGACCACCATATCGATGACGCTATCCGCGGAAAGATCGCAAGCTTCTGCGACGTCGACACCGATTGCGTCTTTACCAATGAGGACTGCGCGAGCATCTACGACGTGCCGCAGCTGCTTGCCGAGCAGGACTTTGACCTGCGTATTTGCGAGCGCCTGGGCCTGGACCCGCGTGAGCGCGACATGAGCGAGTGGAATGAGTTCCTGCGTAAGCAGAACCATGCCAACCATCACGCCGATAAGGTTAAGATTGACGTTGTGGGTAAGTACACGCAGCTGCCCGATGCGTACCTGTCGGTTATCGAGGCCCTGCACCATGCGGGCGTCTTCTACGATCGCCATGTGGACGTCCAGCTGGTCGACGGCGAGAGCCTCGACGAGCAGAATGTCTCTGAGGTTCTGGGCGACGCCTCGGGCATCCTGGTCCCCGGCGGCTTTGGCAAGCGCGCCCTGGAGGGCAAGATCCTCGCGGCCGAGTTTGCCCGTGAGCACAAGATTCCGTATCTGGGCATTTGCCTGGGTATGCAGGTCGCCGTGTGCGAGTTCGCCCGCAACGTCGTCGGCCTTGCCGGCGCCAGCTCCTCTGAGTTCGATCCGGACGGCCCGTTTAGCGTCATCGATCTGATGAGCTCGCAGGAGGACGTGACCGAGAAGGGCGGCACCATGCGCCTGGGCGCCTATCCGTGCAAGCTCGCCGCCGATACCCTTGCTCGCGAGGCATATGGCGAGGAACTCGTCTACGAGCGTCACCGTCACCGCTTTGAGTTCAACAACGCCTTCCGCGACCAGCTCGAGGATGCCGGCTTGGTTATCTCTGGCCTCTCGCCCGACGAGCGCCTGGTCGAGATGGTCGAGCTGCCGCGCGACGTGCATCCGTGGTATGTGGCAACCCAGGCTCACCCCGAGTTCAAGAGCCGTCCGACTAATCCGCAGCCGCTGTTCCGAGAGTTCGTGCGCGCTTCGATCGGCCAGCACGAGGGTGTCGACCGTCTGCAGGTGACGCCCATGAACCTCGCTACGGACTAAGGGTGCCGGCGAATAAGGAACATACCGAAGCTACTCCCTCGTCGCTCGCCGTGGCGGCGGGGGAGTATCTCGATTACCTCGCGGTCGAGCGGGGCTTGGCGCGCAACACGATTGTGGCCTATCGTCGTGACCTGACGACGTACTGCGCCTATCTGGAGCGGGCGGGTATTGTGTCTTTTGAAGAGGTGACCCGTCAGGTCGTGGAGGGCTTTGTCGCCGATCGCCGCGGCGGAGGCTATTCCGACGCCTCGGTGGAGCGCGCGCTTGCTGCCGTGAAGGGCCTGCATGCCTTTTTGGTGCGCGATGGGGCCGTGGCCCAAAACCCGACGGCGGCGTTGCGCCTGCCTAAAAAGGCTGAGCGTTTGCCGGAGTATCTATCGGTGGAGGATGTCTCGGCGCTGCTCGATCAAGACTTTCCCGAGGGCGAGATGGGACTGCGCGACCATGCCATCTTGGAAGTGCTCTACGGATGCGGTTTGCGTGTGAGTGAGCTGGTTGGGCTCGATGTGGGCGATATCCATATTGACGATGGCTTTGTACTCGTTCGCGGTAAGGGCTCAAAGGAACGCCTGTCCCCACTGGTGGGAAGCGCGGCGCGAGCTCTGACGCTCTATGTAACTGAGGGACGTTCTCGCTTGGCGGCCCATGCCCGCGGAACCGAGACCTCGGCGGTCTTTTTAAATAAGAACGGACGTCGCCTGTCGCGCCAGGCCGTGCATGCGATATGCGAGCGGTATGGGCGTCAGGTGGGGCTGGTGGGGCTCCATCCCCATACCTTGCGCCACTCCTTTGCCACCCACATGCTCGCGGGCGGTGCCGACCTGCGTGTGCTGCAGGAGATTTTGGGCCATGCCGATATTTCGACCACGCAGGTCTACACGCATGTCGACCGAACGCAACTGACCGAGGTCTATCTGGCGGCGCATCCGCTAGCACATCGCTAGCACCTCGCTGACCTGCATATTTATAAATACTAAAGGGGACGGGCCCCAGATTGCCGAGACGCACTTTTGCGCGCATGGGCAATCTGGGGCCCGTCCCATTTTTCGCTAGACACCGATGCGGCGGTGGGCCGTGTGTACCGTGGGTGGGGGAGTTTGGGGGCGATGTGAACGGCGTGTAAAGGGACGTAAAAATCGCCTCAAGGTCAACTTGAAGGTTGAGGTTGAAAGGCGGGGTGCCACAGGTGGCATCCCGCCGTTGCTGTAAACACAACATATTGTGTTTTCGAACATATGATTGGGGGTGTTTTGCAATATATGGTGGGTGGAGTGGTGGGGCGGGGTGGGG
>NZ_QSFY01000014.1:0-49234 GCF_003467965.1 Collinsella sp. AM42-18AC | reverse complement strand
GGGGTGGGGGAAGGGGTGGGGAAAGGTGTTGAAAAATGGGGCGGTTCCCCATATTATTAATGACGTCGACAGGCGGGGTGGTTCCCCGCGTACGTGCCATCTGAGTAACCGAGGGGAGGGCGCACATGGGAATGACTGGTGCATACGAGCGCAATCTCGATGCAAAAGGTCGTCTGTCCCTGCCTGCACCCCTTCGCGAGGAGCTTGGAGAGCACGTTCGCGTGTTCAAAGCCCTGGATGTCGATGCTCTGTACGTGTTCTCTGCCGAGGCCTTCGATAAGTGGGTCGAAGGACTCTTCGCGGGTCGTGAGGGCCACGAGGGTTTTAACCCGCGTGACATTAACGACCAGAAGCTCATGAGGGCGATCAACAAGCGCACTACGTCGATGGACGTGGATAGCGCCGGTCGTATCGGTCTTTCCGAGTCTCTCCGCAAGCAGGCGAACCTCGACCGCGAGGTCACGGTTGTGGGCAACTACGACCACCTTGAGGTTTGGGATCGCGCCGCGGCCGATGAGGACGATGACGATGAGGCCCTGCTGGACCTCTTCTTCTCGTAAGGGCAAGGCACGGGTAACGGATGGAGCGTGGGATCTTGACACAAGAATATCGGCATGAACCTGTCATGCTCGGCGAAGTGCTTGAGTCGCTGCGGCTAAAGAGCGGCTCCGTTGTCTGCGATTGCACCCTTGGCGGTGCCGGCCATTCGGTAAAGATGGCCGCGCAGGTGGGGGAGACGGGCCTTTTGCTCGGCGTCGATCAGGACGACATGGCCCTCGAGGCCGCTGGCGCCCGTCTGGACCGCGAGGTTCCCGGCGTTCCGCACCAGCTGCTGAAGGGCAACTTCGGCGACTTGGACGAGCTGCTTTGCTCGGCCGAGGTGCCCGGGGTCGATGGCTTCCTGTTCGATTTGGGCGTTTCGTCACCGCAACTCGATATCCCTGGCAGGGGCTTTTCGTATAACGAGGACGCCCCATTGGACATGCGGATGGATCCGGGTAATAACACCTTAAACGCAGCTGAGGTCATCAACACCTATAACGAACACGACCTCGCCCGGATTCTACGCGTCTACGGCGAAGAGAAGTTCGCCTCGCAGATCGCGCGCGAGATCGTGCGCCGCCGCGAGCAAGAACCGATCGAAACCACCGGCCAATTTGTCGAGATCATCAAGGCGGGTATCCCGGCTGCCGCTCGTCGGCATGGCGGACACCCGGCCAAGAAAAGTTTCCAGGCCATTCGCATCGAGGTCAATCACGAGCTCGATGTGCTCGAACGAGGGCTTGATGCCGCCACCAGGTGGCTCAACCCGGGCGGACGTATCTGCGTCATCTCGTATCACTCGCTCGAGGACCGTATCGTAAAGAATCACTTTAAGGAGATGAGCCAGGGGTGCACGTGTCCGCCGGAGATTCCGGTGTGCGTGTGCGGCAACGTGCCGATACTCAAGGTCATCACTCGCAAACCCTTGGTTGCCCAGCCTGATGAGGTTGAGCGCAACCCTCGGGCGAGATCAGCCAAAATCCGCGTGGCGCAGCGTCTGTAGGCGCGACCGCGCGATATTGGACCTCCCGCTCGCACCATAAACGAAGCTTAAACATACTACCAACGTACTCGGGATGGGAGGCGGCATATCATGGGCTACAACACTTCAAGCGCAGCACTCGCCTATGATATGAACGCCATGCCCGCCTATCGTGAGACGCCGCAGGCCCCCGTTGCTCCCCGTGAGCAGCGCACGCCGCGCTTTGATGTCTACACGGGCGCGGGCCGTCAGGCAAACCAGGCGGTAAGCCCGGTTTTCATGAGCGTTCTTAAAACGTTTTGCATCATTGCGGCTATCTTCATGACGATCGGCGTCGCCCGCGTGGCGCTCGCCGGCGTTACGGCCCAGGTGCTCAACAGCAACGCCGAGCTTACCAACACGCTCGAAAAGGCGACCGATGAGAGCTCCGACCTGGAGGTCATGCATTCGGTCTATGGCGCCGACACGCGCATTCGCGACCTTGCGGGCGCTTATGGCATGGTGGAGCCCAGCGAGAGCGTTACACTTGACTTTTCGCAGGATGCAGCCGCGGGCGCCAACGCGACCGCGACCGCTCAGTAGCAAGACGGTAGCTGAGTATGACAAATGACTATCGCCGCGGTTCCGATGGGGGCCGCGGTTCTGGACGTCCCTCGTCGCGGGGACGTTCTGGTTATCAAGGAACGGGTCGGCAATCTTACAACGCCGGGCAGTCCCGTGGCAACGACCCGGCGTCGCGACTTCGCGGCTCGGGCGGCCCTCAAGTGCATAACACCAGGTCGCGCAAGAGTTCGTCGACCGAATGGCTCACAGGCACGCCTCTGCCTCGCCGCAAAGCCGTCATGGGCTTCATTGGGCTTGGCTTGGGCTTGGGCGTCTTTCGCCTTGCCGACTATCAAATTGTCGAAGCCGATAAACTGCGCGAGCGTGCCGATGCGCGCCGCCTGCTTGCGCAGACCCTCTATGCCAAACGTGGCACCATCTACGACCGCAACGGTAACGTGCTAGCGTCGTCGGTCGAATGTCGCAACATCGCCGTGAACCCCCAGCTTGTCGAGGATGTTGACAAGACGGTGTCGGCGCTGGTCAAGGCAACTGGAATCGATAAAAAGACCTGCCGCAAGCTCGTTGAGTCCGATGGAACCTGGGTGTATATCAAGCGCCAGGTGGACGAAGACGACGCTGCGGCGCTGGAGAAGAAGAACCTGCCCGGCGTGCTTTTTGAGCAGGCCATGAAGCGCGTATATCCATACGGCAATCTGGCATCGCAGGTGCTGGGTGTAGTGAATGTAGACAACGACGGCTTGACGGGTCTCGAAAAGCAATACAACAAGCTTCTGACCGGCACGAACGGCTCTCTCGTACGCGAGCGCGCGAGGGACGGCAGCTATATCGCGGGCGGTGCCTATAAAAAGGTGGCTGCGGTCGACGGCGTTGATATCGTGACGACGCTCGACGTCAATATCCAGCGTGCGGCCGAGGATGCCCTGGCAGAGGCTGTCGAGAAGACAAAGGCCAAGAACGGCTCGGCGCTGGTCACCGATCCTACGACAGGCGAGATCTTGGCAGCCTGCTCGTATCCGACCTACGACCAGACCAATTTGGAAAACGCCAAGACCGAGGATATGAACCTGCGCCTGGTCACCGACGCCTACGAGCCCGGCTCGGTCTTTAAGACGCTCGTGGCGGGCGCCGGCTTCGACTTGGGTGTCGTGCGGTCGAGTACGTCGTTTGAGGTGCCGGCGAGCATCAAGGTGGGCGACGATACCGTCACCGATGCCGACAAGCGTGACTACGCCATGACCATGGATGTGCGCGAGATGATGCGCCGTTCGTCCAACGTGGGTTTTGTCCTGGTGGGGCGCAAGATCGGTGCCGACGACTTTGCCGCCTATGTGGACAAGTGGGGCATCGGTCACAGCTCTGGTGTCGATTTTCCGGGCGAGAGCCTGGGCATCGTCAAGGAGCGTGACCAGTATGACGGCGCCACGCTGGGCTCGATGAGCTTTGGACAGGCGCTGTCTGTCTCGCCGATTGAGATCGCACGTGCCGTGGGCGGCATCGCCAACGGCGGCGTGATGATGACCCCGCACTTCTATAAGTCCAGCAAAGGCGACGAGAAGGACTGGGGCGAAGGCGAGCGCGCGATTTCGGAGGACGCCGCATCCCAGGTGACATCGTGCATGCAGACGGTCGTGTCGGAGGGAACGGGCGTTGGCGGCGCGGTTGACGGCTATGACGTGGCGGGTAAGACCGGTACGGCCGAACGTGCCGACGAGAACGGCGGCTACCTCAAGGAGAACTACATGTCGTCCTTTATGGGCTTTGCACCGGCACAATCGCCCAAGGTGCTGTGCTATATCACGCTCGACGGAACGCCGAGCGGCTCAGATGCCGCTGCGGTGCCGTTCCAGTCAATTATGGCCAACGCGCTCGACGTGCTGGGTATCCCGCACACGAAGTAGGGGGTTACAATCTTTGGGGCGTGGTTTGTTGTCCCATATGAGGGGTGTTCACATGCCCTGCACCACGCATGCGCGGCGCTGGGATACAATACGCCGATAGCATTATTTAGGTTTACAGGGGAGCTGCAATGATAGAGATCGCCGTCAACAACCTCGCGGCCGCAACAGGGGCCCGAACCGTGACGGGAGAAGTCGATCTGGTATGCCGCGGGTGCGTTATCGACTCGCGCCAGGTCGAGGAAGGGACGATTTTCGTCGCCTTTCCCGGTGAAAACGTCGACGGCAATGATTTTGCTTCCCGTGCCGTCCAGTCGGGTGCCGGCGCCGTCGTGATGACGCGTGAGCCCGAGGCCGAGCTGGTCTCGCTGGCGCAGGACAAGGGCTGTGCCATCTTGCTGACCGATGATCCCGAGGAGTTTCTGCTGCGTTTGGCGCACGCGTATCGCCTGGAGCTTGGCTGCCTGGTCGTTGGCATTACCGGTTCCATCGGCAAGACGACGACCAAGGACGTGCTCGCCGCTGTGCTCGCCAAGCGCTATCGTGTCTGGGCCACCAAGGGCAATTTCAATAACCTGATCGGCATGCCGCTCACGGTGCTTTCCGCTCCGGCCGATACCGAGGTCCTGGTGCTCGAGATGGGCATGAACCATTTCCACGAGATCGAGCGCCTGTCTCTGTCTGCCAATCCCAACCTTGCCATCGTGAGCAAGATCGGCACCTCTCATATCGGCATTTTGGGCAGCCGCGAGAACATCGCCCGCGCTAAGGCCGAGATTGTCCAGGGCATGTGCGCCGCCGGCGACAATTTGCCGCTGCTGGTTTTGGGCGGCGAGGACGACTTTACGCCGTTCATTCGCGACACGTTCGCCCAGCCTGCTGGTATCGACGTGATGCTGGCCGGCGTCTCGGACGATGATGAGGTCCGTGCCCGCGACATTCGTGTTGATGACGAAGGCCGTCCGGTCTTTACGCTCGATTTTGGTCAGGGCGAGACAATCGATACCATGCTTGCCATCCCCGGCGTGCAGTCCGTTCCTAATGCCGTTAAGGCCGCCGCGGTTGCCTATCGCCTGGGCGTGACGCCCGAGCAGATCGATGCTGCCTTTAGGGGTCTTACGATCACCGGGCACCGCCAGGAGATCAAGCGCGCCAAGAGCGGTGCACGCATCATCGACGATTCCTATAACGCCAGCGCCGAATCGATGGCAGCCGGTCTCGATCTGCTGTGCTCGCTTTCGTGCACGGGGTCTCGCATGGCGATCCTGGGCGAGATGGGCGAGATGGGCGATGAGGCTCCTCGCATGCATGAGCTCGTGGGCGCCTATGCCGCCGCCAAGAAGCTCGACATGCTGGCGTGCGTGGGTGGTGAGCTGGCCCAGCTTATGGCCGATGCCGCACGCATGATGGGCATGGACGAGGACCGCATCCAGGTGTTCTCCGATTATCAGCAGGTGCTCGACGGCATGGGCGGCGCGCTTGAAAAACATGATGTTGTACTGGTCAAGGGTTCCCGCTTTGTTGAGCTCGACCGCTTTGTGGAAGGTGTGTGCTAGCCCATGTTCGGCAATCCCTCGTATCCAACGTATCAGGCTTTTTTGGGGCTTGGCATCGCCGCAGCCATTGCGCTGCTGCTCATGCCGTGGTGGATCAAGCTGCTCAAGGTCGAGGGTATCGGCCAGCAGGTTCGTGCCGACGGCCCCAAGCGTCATTTGGTTAAGCAGGGAACGCCCACCATGGGTGGCGTTGTCATCCTCGTCGCGATCTCGCTGACCTGCCTGCTGATGGGCAAGCTCACCACCGAGCTCGTGCTCGTGCTGCTCGCCACGCTGGCGACCGGCGTGCTGGGCCTGATCGACGACCTGACCTCCGTTACGCATGGGCGCTCGCTCGGTCTGACGCCCCATGCCAAGATGATCGGCCTAACCATTATCTGTGTCACCTTTACGGTACTTGCCGTCAACTGGTGCGGCGTCGCCCCCGAGATTCGTTTTCCCGGTGGGTTGACGATCGACCTTGGCGTGCTTTCGACCACCATCTGCGGCTATTCGTTCCCGTGGCTCTATATTGTCTTTTGCTGGCTGATGATTGCCGGTCTTTCTAATGCCGTGAACCTGACCGATGGCCTTGACGGTCTTGCTGGCGGCACCTCCATGATCGCCATGCTCGCCATGGCTGCCATGGCGTTTTTGCACGGAGACGTGAACCTGTCCATCTTCTGCACCGCGTGTGCCGGTGCCTGCTTGGGCTTTCTGTGGTTCAACTGCTATCCGGCGAGCATCTTTATGGGTGATACCGGCTCGCTTGCTCTGGGCGCCGCGTTTGCCTGTACGTCCATCATGACTAACACCGAGGTCGTCTCCCTCATCATCGGCGGCCTGTTTATCGTTGAGACTCTGTCGGTCATGATTCAGGTTGTCTACTTCCACTTTACGCACAAGCGCGTCTTCCTTATGGCGCCCATCCATCATCATTTCGAAAAGAAGGGTTGGGCCGAGACCAAGGTCGTCATTCGTTTTTGGATTATCGCTGCGGCATTTGGTGCCGTTGGCCTTGCTCTGTTCTTCCAGTTGGGATAGTGGTCTTTCATGCCTCTTGCTGATGTCTTTAGCCTGCTCGTTTTGGGTCAGGGCAAATCAGGTCTCGATGTCGCCCGCTGGGCGCTGGCACATCCCGAGCGCGTAAGCGCCGTTACCGTGTATGGCGGCGGCACCTCTGAGCCCAATGACGCCACGCGTGCGCTCGAGGCTGCTGGTGCGTCGTTTGTCTATGGGACCGAACAGGTCGAGGGCGCCTATGACGTATGCGTGACGTGCCCGGGCATCTCGGAGTTCTCGGGCTTCTTTAAGGCCGGGCGCGAGCATGCCGCCCAGATTATGGGTGAGCCAGAGTTTGCCTATCGCCTGTCGCCCGATAACTGGATTGCCATCACGGGCACCAACGGCAAGACGACTACCACGTCGCTGACTGATTATCTGCTCAAGGCTGCCGGCGAGGCCAGCGTAGCTGTCGGCAACATCGGCGAGCCGCCGGTCAACGAGATTGACGGCCGAGCCCACAACGAGTGGTTTGTGGCTGAGCTCTCGAGCTATCAGATTGCTACGACCACCGAGCTCCACCCTCGTGTGGCTGTGCTGCTCAACATCACTCCCGACCACTTGGGCTGGCATAAGAGCCATAAGAACTATGCGCTTGCCAAGATCAAACTGTTTGACAATATGGTCGATGACGATCTGGCGGTTGTCGACGTCGAAGATGCCGGCATTCACGAGTTCGATGAGTACATCTACACGCCGGGTCGTCGCATCTGCAAGGTTGCCTTTGACGAGCCAGAGGGTGAGGATGTCGCCTTTGTGCGCGATGGCAAGATGATCGTGCGCCTGAAGGGCGTCGAGACCCCGCTCATCGCTACATCCGAGCTCAAGATCTCGGGCCATCACAATGTTATCAATGCCCTGTGTGCTGCCACGGCTGCCTTGGCAGTCGGTGCCGATGTCGATGGTGTCTGCCGCGGTCTGGCCTCGTTCCAGCCGCTCGAGCACCGCGTGGAGCCGTGCGGCGAGATTGACGGAGTGCGCTACGTCAACGATTCCAAGGCGACCAACACCGACGCGGTCGAGAAGGCACTGACGGCATTTCCCGATGACAACGTGATCTTGCTGCTCGGCGGTCACGATAAGGGCACGCCGCTCGCGGACTTCGCGCGCGTTGTCATGGATAACGTGCGCTCGGTCGTCTGCTTTGGCGATGCGCGCGAGCGCTTTACCGCCGCTATGGACGAGGCCGATGTCGATGGCGATGTGGATATCGCCCAAGCGGATGACCTACGCGATGCCGTGGACGTTGCCCGTTCGCTGTCGAGCCGTGGCGACGTGATCTTACTTTCTCCTGCCTGCTCTTCGTTCGATGAGTTCTCGGGCTATGAGGAGCGCGGCCGCGTGTTTAAGGACTATGTGGCCCAGCTTGCCGCTGCAGCGAAATCGCAAATGGAATAGGGGTTGCCGGTGAGAGAGGAGAGCCCCCGACAAGGTATGAGGAGGCCCGACTCGGACCGTGCTTCCTCGCGGCGCATAACACCGCGTTCCGGTCGCGGCGGGCAGTCGTTTAGCGAACGCTATATTGCCGGCGTTCCCGCCCGCATCATGCGCCCCCGTTTGATATTTATGGCCTGCCTGTTTACTTTGGTGTGCTTTGGCCTGTTGATGGTGTACTCGGCGTCTTCGGTCGAGGCGCTGCACGAGAATGGCTCGGCGACGTTTTTCCTGGGTCGACAGGCCGCGTTTGCCGTGGTTGGTGTTCTGGCGCTGATTGCCATCGTGCGCGTTTTGCCGGACAGCTGGTTTGGGGAGGATGTGCTTAGGATCTTCCTTATCGGCATGATGTTCTTGCTTCTGCTGGTGTTCTTGGTGGGAAGCGGCAGCCGTGGCGCCACGCGCTGGCTCAACATCGCCGGTATTCAGTTCCAGCCTTCCGAGTTTTTAAAGCCATTTGCCATTGCGTATTCGGCCATCATGCTTGATCGCTTCTTTTCGCCCGGTGGCAACATCAACGAATTCCTTCGCAAGATGGGCATCTACCTGGGAATTTCGCTCTTTCTGATCTTTATCCAGCCCGATTTCGGTACCGTCCTGATCATCCTGTTGACCCTCATGTGCATGGCGTTGTTTGCGGGTCTCGACCCCAGATTTATCATCGGCGTGATAATCTTCGGCATTCTCGTGATCGTGATTGCGCTTGTCGCAGAGCCGTACCGTATGGTGCGTATCCAGGTTGCCTTGAACCCTTGGGCCGACGAGTATGGTGACGGCTATCAGGCCACGCTTGCCATCATGGCCTTTGCCTCGGGCGGTCTGTTCGGCCGTGGCATCGGCAACTCAACCATGAAGTACTCGTATCTGCCCGAGGCGCACAATGACTACATCCTGGCCATCATTGGCGAGGAAGTCGGTTTTGTCGGAACCGTGCTGTTCTTCTTGGTGTTTGCGATGCTGATCTACTCGGCGTTTCGCATTGCCGAGCAGGCGACCGATCGTCGGGGCGCGCTCATGGCGTCTGGCTCCGCGGTCATTCTCGCGGTGCAGTTTTTGATCAATGCGCTGGGCATCCTCAACGTGTTTCCCATGACGGGCAAACCGCTGCCGTTTATTAGCTACGGCGGTTCGTCGATTATTGTGTCGCTTATGCTTGCCGGTCTGATCCTGCGCGTTTCGTACGAGAGCGCCCGTCGCGATGAGTACGACCGTCGCCGCGAGAGCTTTGCCGTTATGGATGAGAGTACCGCCGGCGTGCCCCACGTGCGCGGCGAGCGATCTTCGCGTAACGGCTTTACCGTTCTGGATGGCTCTGCGACCGAGCCGGCAGCCCGTCCACGCCCGCGAACGGCTCCGCAAGGTCGTCCGCAGCGCCCCAGCCCTCGCAGCGCGGGCGGCGGATATAATCGAATCGATTTGAACTCGGACCCGTCGGCGCGTTTGCGCACCGACGACCAGGGACCGCGTGTACGAAGGGACTACCATGACCGATAAGATGACCGTTGCTATTGCAGCCGGCGGCACGGCAGGGCATATCAACCCCGCGCTCGCCTTGGCCGAAGAGCTGCGTGACCGTGGCCACCACGTTGTGTTCGTGGGCCAGTCGCGCAAGCTCGAGGGTCGTCTGGTCCCCGAGGCTGGGTTTGATTTTGTGCCCATTACGGTTACGGGCTTCGACCGCTCCCGTCCTTGGACGGCGCTGACCTCGCTGTGGCGTGTCAACAAGGCCAAGCGTGCGCTCGCCAGTCATTTCTCAAAGGTCGGCAAGCCCGATGCCGCCATCGGTTTTGGTGCCTATGTCGAGGTTCCGTTGCTGGGGTGGTGCAAGGGCGCAGGCGTTCCGTATCTGCTGCATGAGCAGAACTCTGTTCCGGGCCTGGCCAACAAGATGATGAACTCCCACGCCGCCCGCGTGTGCATCTCGGTGCCGGCAGCGCGTTCGGTCTTTGAGCGCGAAGGTGACCCTGACCACGTGCTCATGACCGGCAACCCCGTACGTCGCTCGGTGATCGAGGGCGATCGCGCTCGCGGCCGCAAGGCACTTGGCGTTCCCGAGGACGCTACGCTGCTGCTCGTCTTTGGCGGTTCACTTGGCGCCCAGCACCTCAACGAGCGCGTGGCTTCGCTCAAAAACGAGCTGCTTTCGCGCAAGAACCTCTATGTGTTGCATTCGACGGGTGCCGACGGCTTTGAGGAGACCGAGCGCGCTTTGGCGCTGACGCCCGAGGAGGCGAAGCGTTACCGCGTCCAGCCTTACATCGACAACATGGGCGACATGCTGGCTGCTGCCGATTTGGTGCTATCGCGTTCGGGCGCATCGAGCGTGGCCGAGATCGCTGCGCTCGCCGTGCCTTCGGTGCTCGTGCCGTACCCGCATGCGACGGCCGACCACCAAACCACCAATGCCCGTTATCTGGTCGACGCCGGGGCCGGCGTGCTCTGCGCCGATGCCGATATCGACGGTTCTGCCTTTGCCGATGAGCTGCTGCACCTGGTCGATGACGCGGCGGCACGCGACGCCATGCGTCAGGCGGCGCGTGGTCTGGCTCAGGATAGGGCCGCCGCTCTTCTGGCGGATGCGGTAGAGGGTTTGCGTTAGTTAGACGGGATATCGTCGGTCGCCCTCGCGCTGATGCGGTAGGTGCGGTACAGTTAACGGGTTACAGGCAGTGTTTACGCAAGGAGTACACGAGCACATGGCTGATTCCCAGACTGCAACCTCCGCGCCCGAGTTTAAGAGCGCCCACTTTATCGGTATCGGCGGCGCCGGCATGAGCGGCATCGCCCTCGTTCTGCACGAGCGCGGTTATGCCGTTACCGGCTCCGACCTTAAGACGTCACGTTATATCCGCCAGCTTACCCGCGCTGGTGTGAAGGTGCATGTGGGCCATGAGGCCGCCACGATCGACGAGGTCAAGCCCGACGTGGTTGTTGTGTCCACCGCTATTCCGGAGTCCAACGCTGAACTCGTGCGCGCTCGCGAGCTGGGTATTCCCGTGTGGCCCCGTGCCAAGATGCTCTCTGCTTTGGGCCACGGCTACACCACCGTCGCTGTTGCCGGCACGCATGGCAAGACCACCACGTCTTCGATGTGCGCCACCATGCTCGACCGCATGGGTCTGGATCCGAGCTTCTTGATCGGCGGCATCGTCGAGGGCTATGACACGAACGGCAAGAACGGCTCGGGCGACTACTTTGTCGCCGAGGCCGACGAGTCCGACAGCTCCTTCCTGTTCCTGAACCCCAACGTGGTCATTGTGACCAACGTCGAGGCCGACCACCTCGACCACTACTCGGGTATCGAGGAGATCGAGGCAACTTTCGCCAAATTCATGAGCCTGGTGGGCGAGGACGGCACCGTCATCGTCTGCGGCGAGGACCCGCATCTGGTCGAGCTCGCCAAGTCGACGGGCCGTCACGTGCTTTCCTACGGCTTTGCCGAGAGCAACGACATCGTCTGCGTGCACCCGGATGTCAAGGGCATCCAGAGTGACTTTATCGTTCGCTTTGAGGACGGCACTGAGCACGCTGTGGAGATCAAGAGCAACCCCGGTCGCCACAACATGCTCAACGCCACGGCGGTGCTCACCGTCGCCCATGTCCTGGGCCTTGACATCGACGCCGCCGCCAAGGCGCTCTCGAGCTTTGAGGGCGTCCGCCGTCGCTTTACCCACGTGGGCGATATCGATGGCATCACCGTGGTCGATGATTACGGCCATCACCCCACCGAGATCAAGGCGACGCTTGCTGCCGCTTCCTCGCTGGGCTACAAGCACGTCGATGTCGTGTTCCAGCCGCACCGCTATTCGCGCCTGCAGGCCCTGTGCGACGACTTTGCCGATGCATTTGCCAATGCCGATAAACTGCTGCTGATTGATGTGTTCTCGGCTGGCGAGATGCCCATTCCGGGTGTCACCTCTAAGATGCTCGCCGATACCGTGCGCGCCAAGCATCCTGGCAAGGAGGTCGTGTACTGCTCCAGCCGTCTTGAGCTCAATCAGGAGCTCGAGCAGATGGTGGGCGAGGGCGACCTGCTGCTCACCATGGGTGCCGGCGACGTTACGACCGTCGGTCCCGAGTTTATCGAGTATCTGACTGCCAAGAAAGACGCTTAAGTCTAATGGGTCTGTTTAACGCCGTCATGGCGCTCTCGGGCATGATCGACACGGATGTGATCGAGGACGAGCGCCTTGCGCGTCATACGAGCTATCGTATCGGCGGCAAGGCCGACCTCTTTGTGACGTGCCATAGCTATCATGCCCTCCGCCGCGCCGTGGCGGTGCTCGATCGCGAGCAGGTGCCGTGGGTCATCATCGGCAAGGGCTCCAATCTGCTGGTTGCCGATGGCGGTTATCGCGGTGCCGTCATTTCGCTCGGACGTGAGTTTCAGCGCACGGTTGTTGCCGATGACGGTTGTATGCTGACGGTCGGTGCGGGCGTGATGTTTGCGCGCCTGGTCAACGATGCCCTGTCGCGTAGCCTCTCGGGCCTTGAGTTTGCCGTTGGCATTCCTGGTTCGGTCGGCGGTGCGATATCTATGAATGCCGGCACACGGACCGAGTGGATTGGCTCGCTGGTTGAGGATGTCGTAACGTTTGACCCGGCATCCGGTATCAAGCATTATGCGGGGTCCGAGATCACTTGGGGCTACCGCGAATGTAGCCTTCCCCGCAATGAGATCATCCTCGAGTGCGTGCTCAAGCTTAAACCGGCGCCCAAGGCCGACATTCGCGAGCGCATGGAGCGGTACCTTACAAGGCGCAAGCGTACGCAGCCCATGGGTCGCGCATCCTGCGGGTCTGTCTTTCGCAACCCGCCCGATGCGAGTGTGGGCAAGCTTATCGAGGATTGTGGATTAAAGGGTTTTTCGATTGGCGGCGCGGAAGTTTCGCCCGTTCACGCTAATTTTATCGTTAATAACGGAACTGCCTCGGCCGATGACGTTGCCGCGGTTATTAGACATGTGCACGGAAAGGTGAGGGAGGCGTATGGCATCGAGCTCAGACCGGAAGTTAAATTCCTCGGCTTCTAGAGCATCGAAACCCACCTTCCGCCGCGCCGGAGGGCGTTCCGGCGCGCCTGCCAAACCTCAACGCAATACCGTCGCGCACTCTAAGTCTGTCGGGCATGCTCGACAGACCAGTCGTCCGGTCGTCGGCTCGCAGCTCGGTAATCGTCCGGCCGCAAAAAAGTCCTCGCGTCCCTCGGTGACGTCAAAGCCTGTTATGGGCGCCAAGCCTGCCCGTCCCATGGCAGCTCCCAAGCCCTCGACGGGAACTAAAGCGGCGCGTCCAGGTCGCACGCTGGGCGCATCGAAACCGCGCTCGCTGACATCGGTGCCGGCTACCGCCAAGAAGCCTTCGAGTAAAAAAGGTTTCAACCCGTTATCTTCACTTGGAGCGATGGCAAATAAAACATCAGACGCCGCTTCTGTCGTTACAGGCAAAGGCAAAATCGTGGGCGGCGTTCTGGCCGTCTTGGCCGTGCTCGTCGTCGTTGCCATCGTGGTGATCAACTCTGGACTGTTTACTGCCACTGATATTCAGATTCAAGGCAGCGAGCATGTGACGAAGCACGATGCTATCCAGCTGATCGACTTGCCCGAGGGAACGTCGCTTTTTAACGTCGATCCCGACCAGATTACCGAGGATCTCAAGCAGAACCCGTGGGTTTCGGGCGTGGATGTCCAGCGCCAGTTTCCCCATACGCTTATCATCACGCCGACGGAGCGTAAAGTTATCGCCATTGCGTATATCAGCTCCGACGACCTTGCCTGGGCTATCGGAGACGATGACACCTGGATCGCCCCGCTGTCGACGTCGGTCGAAGTGGACGACCAGGGCAACGTCATCACGACAGGGCAGGGCTCAAATACCTTGACCGGAATCGATGCCGCGCTGGCGCTCGCCAAGCATTATGGCGCGGTGTTGTTGACTGATGTCTCGGCGGATGTCGCTCCGGTTTCCGGCCAGGCGGTTAACTCCAAAGCCGTTAAGGCCGGCCTGGATTATGTGCGTGGTTTTTCGAGCGAGTTCTTGGGACAAGTCAAGGATATTTCCACGCCTTCGGTCGAAGCCATCTCGGCAAACCTCAATAACGGCATTGAGGTGTCGCTGGGCGATTCGGACGATATCGCCAAGAAGGAACGCGTAGTCACCAAGTTGCTTTCGCAGGTAGAGGGCGTAACGTATATCAATGTGCGCTCTCCGGGCAACTACACATTTAGGAATGCTCCGACCTCGTAGCGCTGGTTGATGCTTTGTTGAGGGGCCATACCACGCCGTTTATCTGGTTTGTTTGGTTTTCACGGTCAATTATTTGACTGATACGTTCATAATGTGCAAACATAATACGGTTTACCTTTGCATTTACTTTCAACCTGAAGGTTAATGTGCGCAGGGGTCGACCCATGCTATGGCTATAACCTTTGTTCGGAGGACCGACATGCACGAGACAGAGATCAACAACTACCTTGCCGTCATTAAGGTGGTCGGCGTCGGCGGCGGCGGTACCAACGCGGTCAATCGAATGATCGAAGAGGGCATCCGCGGCGTCGAGTTTGTTGCCATCAACACCGATGCTCAGGCACTCGCGATCTCTGATGCCGATATCAAGGTGCACATCGGCACCGACCTTACCCGCGGCTTGGGCGCCGGCGCCAACCCCGAGGTTGGCCGCAAGGCTGCCGATGAGTCCCGCGACGACATTGCCGAGGCGCTCGCTGGCGCCGACATGGTGTTTATCACCTGCGGTGAGGGCGGTGGCACCGGTACCGGCGCTGCTCCCATCGTTGCCGATATCGCGATGAACGAGGTCGGCGCACTGACCGTCGCCGTCGTGACCAAGCCCTTCACCTTCGAGGGCCGCAAGCGCAAGAAGAGCGCCGAGGAGGGCATCAAGACCCTCTCCGATTGCGTCGACACCATGATCGTCATCCCTAACGATAAGCTGCTCGACATCGCCGAGAAGAAGACCACCATGCTCGAGGCCTTCGCGATTGCCGATGGCGTTCTTTCCCAGGGCACCCAGGGCATCACCGACCTCATCACCGTCCCCGGTATCATCAACCTGGACTTCGCCGATGTTAAGACCATCATGAAGCAGGCCGGTACCGCCATGATGGGTATCGGTACCTCTTCTGGGGATACTCGTGCCGTCGACGCTGCCCAGCAGGCCATCTCCAGCCCGCTGCTCGAGAGCTCCATCGATGGTGCCACGCGCGTGCTGCTCTCCATCGCCGGTTCCAAGGACCTGGGCATCCAGGAGATCAGCGATGCCGCCGACGTTGTCGCCAACGCCGTCGACCCCGAGGCCAACATCATCTTCGGTACCGTTGTCGACGAGTCCCTGGGCGATCAGGTGCGTATCACCGTCATCGCTACGGGCTTCTCCGACTCCAACGTCAACCGTCAGGACGAGCTCTTTGCTGCTCAGCAGTCTCAGAGCAAGGCCGCTGCCTCCGCCGAGCCGCAGCGCACCGCTCCTGCCGCCAGCCCGGCTCAGGCCGCTCCGACCCGCAACGTCGGTGGTACCGAGCTGCCCAACTTTGGCAACGACCAGTTCGAGCTTCCCGACTTCCTGAAGCGCGGTAGCTTCTAGTTCGTTTTTCTCAACGACCTGCACGGGGTGTGTCCATTTGGATGCACCCCGTTTTGTTTCTCGTTTGTAAACGAAAGCCTCCAATCTCCTTACGTTCCCTTTACGTTTGGTCCCTACCGCTGCGGGTATCCTTTTAAGGAAGTATGACAGCCGTATAAACGCGGACTGCGCGGCGACGCCGCGGTACTTGTGTTATTAGGAGGCTTTAGTATGGCAGCACGTGCGGACAAAGTTTCGCGTGTCGACCATGATGGAGTTACGTTGGTGGAGGGCGCGACATCCGATGTTCGCTTTGCCTTCACCGAGCGCGCCGGTGGTGTTTCCGAAGATGCGTACTCCTCACTCAACTTGGGCTCGCATGTTGGCGATGATCCCTTTGCTGTTCAAGAAAATCGTCGCCGCGCACTCGAGGCTATGGGTGCCGCCGAGTGCGAGCACAACCTGCTCGTTCCCAATCAGGTCCATGGTGACCATATCGTTGCGGTTACCTCGAACGGCGCCGATGACCTTGAGGACGTCCGTGAGCAGATTGCCGAGGGCTGCGATGCTATCGTCTGTACGGCGCATAACGTGCCCGTGCTGCTCTGCTTTGCCGACTGCGTTCCCGTGGTGCTGGTGGCCCCTGGCGGATTTGCCGTGGTGCACTCCGGTTGGAAGGGCACGATTGCACGTATTTCTGCCAAGGCGTGCCAGGCGCTTTGCGATGCTGCCGGCTGCGATGCGATCGACGTTTCCGCCTATATCGGCCCCCATATCTTGGGTGACGAATATGAGGTATCCCAGGAACTCATGGATCGCTTTGCCGCCGAGTTCTCGTGCGTCGATGCGAGCACCTCTCGCATGCTCGATCTTTCCGCTGCCATTTGCGAGGCGCTGGTAGATGTCGGTGTCGACGCGGATAATATTGTGGATACCCAGCTTTCGACTGTGCGTCAGAACGACCGCTTTTATTCCTACCGTAACGAGGACGGCACCTGTGGGCGCCATGCTGCGATCGGCGTGATGCTATGAGAAAGATCGTATCGGTCCTGAGCGCCGCTGTGCTTACGTTTACGCTGTGTGCCTGTTCTTCGGGATCTTCTACCTCTTCCATTACCGTGGCTGGCTCCACGACCTGTCTTCCTATCGCCGAGATTGCGGCCGAGGGCTTTAAGGAAGAGACCGGCATCGACGTGCTCGTTTCCGGTTTGGGTTCTTCCGCCGGCATCGAGGCCGTCAGCGCCGGCACGGCTGATATCGCCAGCTCCTCCCGTGGACTCAATGCCGACGAACAAGATCTGGGCCTGACTCCCATCGTCATTGCCCACGACGGTATCGCGGTCATCGTGAACGACGATAACCCGGTCGATAACCTCTCGACCGAGCAGCTCCGCGATATTTACGCCGGCAAGATCACCAACTGGAAGGAAGTCGGCGGAGAGGACCTGAAGATCCAGGTCATCAACCGAGACGAGGCGTCTGGCACGCGTGAGGCCTTCCGCACCATCGTGATGGACGGCACGCCGTTCGATCGCCGCTCGGCCGTTCTTTCGGGTACGGGCCAGGTGCGAGACGTGGTATCTCGTTCGCGCGGTGCCATCGGCTACATTTCGCTGGGCTTCGTCGATAGCCTCAACGCCAAGACCTCGGTCAAGGCCGTCTCGGTCAATCATGTTGAGGCGTCCGAGAAGACGGTCGCGAGCGGCGGCTATCCCATCTCGCGCGACCTTTACTTCTTTGTGAAGGGTGCGCCTTCGCAGCAGGCACAGGATTACATCGACTACGTGACGTCCGAAAAGATGGACAAGCAGATTCGCGAGGCGGGCTTTATTCCCGTCACCAACGACGAGAAGGGGAGTGAGTAGCATGGAAACACGGGAAAACTCCCAGACTGAGCAGAATGTTCAGACGCCCAAGAAGCGCGAGCTGGCGCTTGTATCGCGCAGTACCTATATCAAGGAGAAGGCGCTGCAGTGGATCTTCTTTGCCTGCGCGTTCTTGGCGGTCGTTACCGTCATCCTGATTTTTGTCTTTACCACGTATTCGGCACTGCCCGTCTTTACCGACATCGGTCTGGCGGACTTCTTTAGCTTTACGTGGGCGCCCTCCGAGGGCCACTACGGCATCGTGTCGCTGCTGGCCGGCTCGGGTCTTGTGACCGTCGGTGCGCTCGCCATGGGTGTGCCCCTGGGCGTGGGCACGGCTGTGTATCTGGTCGAGATTGCCAGCAAGCGCGTGCGCAAACTTATCAGCCCCGCCGTCGACCTGCTGGCGGGCATTCCCTCCATCATCTACGGTTTCTTTGGCATGATCATCATCCGTCCGTTTATCGCGCAGCTGACCGGTGGTCTTGGCTTTGGCGCGCTGACGGCGTGGTTCGTGCTTGCCATCATGATTGTCCCCACGATCACGACACTCACCATCGATGCCCTTAACTCCATCCCCATGGGCATCCGCGAGGCATCCTATGCCATGGGTGCCACCAAATGGCAGACCATCTATAAGGTCGTGCTGCCCGCGGCCAAGCTGGGTATCGTGGACGCCATCGTGCTGGGCATGGGTCGCGCTATCGGCGAGACCATGGCCGTGCTTATGGTCGTGGGTAACGCTCCGGTCATTCCGGATAGCATCTCGAGCCCCATCTCGACGCTCACGAGCCAGATCGCGCTCGACATGAGCTATTCCTCGGGTCTGCACCGCTCGGCGCTGTTTGGCATGGGCGTGGTCCTGTTTATCATCTCCGCTGCGCTGGTGGGCATCGTCCGTCTGATTTCCAAGAAGAAGAAGAGGGGGTAGGCTATGTCCGATTCCGTTGACACGACGGTCGATACGACCTCGTCGCGCGAGCGCATCAAGCGTGCCCTTTCCCACGGCAAGAAGGGTCGCATCAACAAGGACCTGTCCAACAAGATCATGCTTGGCGTGTTCCGTGCCGCGGCATACATCACCACGCTGGTGCTGGTCGCTATCATCGCCTACGTGGTCATTAACGGCCTGCCGCATATCTCGCTCGACTTTATCTTCGGTTGGCCCCAGGGCGTCAACGCCGAGGGCGGCATTTGGCCGACGATCGTCTCGACCGTCTATGTGACGGCGCTCGCCATGCTTATCTGCACGCCGATCGCTGTGCTGGCAGCCGTCTATCTGGCCGAGTACGCCAAGCAGGGCAAGGTCGTCGACATCATTCGTTATGCTGCCGATGCCCTGGCCTCGGTGCCCTCCATCGTTATGGGCCTGTTTGGCTACGCCTTGTTTGTCGAGGCCATGGGCCTGGGTCTTTCGATGGTCTCTGCCGCTCTGGCGCTGGCGCTTCTGATGCTGCCTATCGTCATGCGCACCACCGAAGAGGCCATTCGCGCCGTTCCGCGCTATATCCGTTGGGGCGCGTACGGCTTGGGCGCCACCAAGTGGCAGGTCGTCTCCAAGATCGTGCTTCCTTCTGCCTTTGGCCGTATTGCCACGGGCATCGTCCTCGCCATCGGCCGCGCCATTGGCGAGACCGCGGTGGTGCTCTACACCATGGGTCAGGCCATCAACCTGCCTATCTCGCCGCTCGATTCCGGTCGTCCCATGACCGTTCACCTCTATTTGCTTGCCAACGACGGCATCAACATGAACGCGGCCTACGGCACCGCGCTTTTGCTGATGGTGATCATTCTGGCCTTCAACCTGTTTGCGCGCTTCCTGTCGCGCAAGCGTCGCTAGTTAAGGAGTCCCATGTCCGTCTATCAGTCCGCTCCTACGCTGGAGCAAGCGGCCATCACGGCCAAGGATTTCAACTTTTGGTACGGTGACTTTCATGCGCTGACGGGGCTCGACCTCAACATCGCCAAAAACGCCATCACCTCGTTTATCGGCCCTTCGGGCTGCGGTAAATCGACGTTTTTGCGCTGCATCAACCGTATGAATGACCTGATCGAGGGTACGCGCGTCGAGGGCACCATGACGCTCGACGGCAATGATATCTATGCCGAGGGCGTCGACCCGGTCGATCTTCGTCGTCGCGTGGGCATGATCTTTCAGCAGCCCAACCCGTTTCCCAAATCCATCTACGAGAATGTCGCCTTTGGCCCTCGTCTGCAGGGCGTGACTAGCAAAGGCGACCTCGATGACATCGTGGAAGAATCGCTCAGGCGCGCCAACCTCTGGAAAGAGGTATCCAATCAGCTCAACAAGGATGGTTTGGCGCTCTCGGGCGGTCAGCAGCAGCGTCTGTGCATCGCCCGCGTGCTTGCGGTGCAACCCGATGTCCTCCTGATGGACGAGCCCTGCTCTGCCATCGACCCCACGTCCGTCTCTAAGGTCGAGGATCTGATGGCCGAGCTGGCGCCCGAGATGACGATCATCATCGTCACGCATTCAATGCAGCAGGCAGCTCGTATCAGCGACTACACTGCATTCTTCTTGCAGGAAGTTGCCGGCGAGCCCGCCACGCTCATCGAGTATGGTCAAACCGACGCAATCTTCACCAGCCCGGTGGACTCGCGGACGGAAGACTATATCACCGGCCGCTTTGGCTAATCGGTGCGACTAGTCCCAAGCCGATCGGACCTGGTCCGGTGCGTATTCACTGTGCGGGCGGCATGACCGCACCCAACTGATTGGAGTGAACCATGCGCAAACTGTTTTCCCGTCAGCTCATCGAGGCCCGTCACGAGATGCTGAGCATCTACGAGGCCGTCGATCTGGCCCTCCACGATGCCGTGAAGGCCTATGTGACCGACGACCGCAAGCTCGCCACCAAGACCAAGAAGCGCACGCTTTCGATTGACGCGCGCTGCGCCAACCTGGAGGCCGTCTGCTACAACCTGATCGCCACGCAGTCACCGGTCGCCTCCGACTTCCGCCTGCTTCAGACGATCATTTACGTCGACTTTAACCTGCAGCGCATGACCGATAAGGTCCGTCAGATCTGCCGTGCCACGCGTCATATGATCAAGGCCGACATCTCGCTGCCCAAGGAGCTTGTCGGTACGGTTGAGGCCGAGGCTGAGGCCGTCTACCAGGTGCTGGGCTCTTCGCTTTCTGCGCTCGTCACCAATGATATGTCCATCATCTGCAACCTGGCCGTCGAGGACGAGCCAGTGCACGCTGCCTACGAGAAGTTCTTCCGCACCTTTAACCGTATGGATACGGGCGACTTTATGGACGACGACAGCAACTATGACGACCTGCGCCGCGCCATCATGGTTTCGCGCTACCTCGATCGCATCGCTTCCATTTCCATCGATGCCGCTTGCCGTCTGACCTTCCTGTTGACTGGTCAGCGTATGAACGCCGGCGATATCGCCCGCACTGATGAGGACGAGCTCGAGAGCATGCGCGTGCCTTCGGGCGAGGGTGTTATCATGAGGCCCGCCGTCGACGCGCGCTACGTTGCCAAGGTGCCCGCCAACGAGGTCAGCGAGGGTCTTCGCTACCTGCTCGATCATCTTGAGGACGAGGACGATGGCGAGGACGACGAGGAGTAAGTAGCCCCGTTCGTCGAAAGATTGTAAATACCTAAGTGAGCGCGGCCTTGCACATGCGGGGCCGCGCTCTTGCGTTAGCATGGGACTACTTGTTTGGCTGTCAGCGGAGGCGATTGGCAATGGATAACTATTTGGATTTGATGCGCGCTCGCCGCGAGCAGATTCTGGAACGTTTTTATGCGGCGCTCGATCGCGCGGGCCGCCCCCACGACGCCGCGCGCCTCATTGCCGTGTCCAAGACCGTTGGTGTCGATGAGACTGTTGCTGCCATCCAGGCGGGGTATCGCCATTTTGCCGAGAACCGCCCGCAGGAGCTGGTTCGCAAGCTCACGGGTCTGGCGGAGCATCCGGAGCTGCCCGAGGTGCGCTTCGATATGATCGGCAACCTGCAGACCAATAAGATCAATGCGGTGCTGGGCTCAGCCGAGCTGATTCACTCGGTGGGTTCGCTGCATCTGGCGCAGGCGATCTCGAGCCGTGCTGTCCGCAAGATTGAGGCAGGCGAGCTCGCCGGCCCCCAGCGTGTGCTCATTGAGGTCAATGTGAGTGGTGAGGAGTCGAAGGGAGGCTTTTCGCCCGATGAGATTCGCGCCGCCGCGGGTGAGCTTGCGGAGCTTGAGGGAATTTGCGTACAGGGGCTTATGACTATGGCGCCCCGGGGGAATAAGGATGTGGCACGCCGCACCTTTGCGGGGCTTCGTGAGCTGAGGGATGAGCTGGAGGCGGCGCATCCCGATTTGAACCTGCCTGAGCTTTCCTGCGGCATGAGCGAGGACTTTGAGCCTGCCCTTGAGGAGGGCTCTACGCTCGTTCGCCTGGGCAGGGTAGTATTTAGCCCGGAGTTTGCAGTAAAATAAGGCTCTGAAGTGCGCACTGATTATCGGGGCGCCTGCACTAAACCGCGAGAGGACACAACCATGGGCTTCCTTGACGAGATTAAAAATAAGATGCACCTGGGCGGCCAGCAGGGTTACGACCAGGGTTATGGCCAGGACGACGACTACGGCTACGATGACGGCTATGACGATAGTTATCAGGGCAACGGCTACGGCGGTGCTTCGGGCGAGGGCTTCTACACCCAAGACGAGCCGAGCAACGGCCTGCTTGGTCAGACGCGCCGCGGTGAAGCTGAGTCGGTTGCCGTGTATACGCGCTCCGGTCAGCTGGTCGGCGATGACTCCCGCCATGCCACGACGTATAACCCGCCTTCGCGCTCGCAGGACAGCGTTGCGAGCGGTTATCGTCCTGGTGCCTATGACACGCCGTCGAGCTACGCCGAGAACACCCGCGCCCGTGCCGCCGCTGCACCCGCGCCTGCACCGAGCGATGCCTCGGCCTATGCGAGCAATATCATCAACGCCACGCCGCAACTGCCGGCCTATGTCCTGCGCCCCGAGAGCTATGACGACGTGGAGACCGTGGTGCGCCGCGTTCGCACCAAGCAGCCTGTCGCACTGATTTTTGTGGGCGTACGCACCGAAGTTGCCAAGCGCGTCTTGGACTTCTCTTACGGCTTTGCCTGCGGTCTGGGCGCCACGGTCAAGGAGGTAGGCGACCGCGTGTTCATGGTGCTGCCCGCCGGTTGCGAGGTCAAAGATTCCGATCTCAAGAAGCTTCGTGCCGACGGCTACCTTAAGTAAAGACAAGACGAGGAGATTCCCATCAACATCTACACTATCGTCCAGCTGGTCAACACGCTGTTCAACTTCTATTCCACGCTCATTGTCGTCTACTGCTTTATGACGTGGATTCCCATGAAGCAGGGTGGCTTACTTCAGGATATTGCTGCGGTGCTCGATAGCGTGTGCGGTCCGTGGCTCAACCTGTTCCGTCGTTTCATTCCGCCGATGGGCGGTATCGATTTTTCGCCGGTCGTTGCGATTATTGCGTTGCAGTTGGTGCAGAGGCTGGTTCTGCAGCTTCTTATAGGTATACTCGTATAGAACTGACTTTGTAACTTACGTCGGGCGTGTAGCGCCGAGGCGATGAAAAAGGAGACTTGTTATGGCTATTACCCCTGCAGACATCCAGGCTCAGACTTTCTCTGAGGCCAAGCGTGGCTACGATCCTGCTGAGGTCGACGTCTTCTTGGAGACGCTGTCCTCCGAGGTTGACGCTATGCTCGCTAAGATCGTCGACCTTAAGGGTCGTCTGACTGCTACCGAGCAGCAGCTTGCCGATGCACAGGCTCAGCTTGCCCAGGCTCAGGATGCCACCGCCCAGGCCGTTCCTGCCGCCCCTGTGGCTGCTCCCGCCCCTGACTTCTCCGCTCAGGAGCGCCAGATTTCCGCTGCCCTGATCGCTGCCCAGCAGACCGCTGAGACCATCGTCAACGATGCCAACGAGAACGCTGAGCGTATCCGCAACGAGGCTGACGCTAAGGCCCGCGAGGTTATCCGCCAGGCTCTGACCGAAAAGCAGGCCGAGCTCGAGGAAATCGATCGTCTCAAGGCTTCCCGTGAGGAGTTCAAGGCAGAGTATCTCAAGCTCATCCAGCACTTCATGGACGATGCCCAGAACTCCTTCCCGGCCGACCTCATGGCCTCCACGCCGGTCGGTTCTGCCGCTTCTCCTGCAGTGACTGTTCCCGCCGAGCCGCTGCCCGTCGCTGACCCGGTTGTCCCCGTGGCCGATCCCTTTGCCCCGATCGACAACTTTGCTGCCGACGACCTGGACTAACATTCGGCCTACAATTTAGTGCCTAGAAAGGACCCGCAGCTTGCGGGTCCTTTTTTTATGACTGTGCCGGGGTGCGTAACATAAAAAAACCGAGCCCTGCACATAGTGGCGCAGAACTCGGCGAACGGGTGAGCAGTCAAGGGTAGATTTTAAGGTATGTCCAAAAACTACTTGAGGAGGAAGTTGGAGAGGGGAATAGTGCGGGCCTCGCGATGCTCGGGATCGGCGATGTGGTCGGCGGGATAGCCACAGACGAGCATGTGATAGGGATAGACGCCCTTGGGCAGATTGAACTGCTCCTGTGCCACCTCAGGCTTAAAATGGCATACCCAGCACGTTCCTAGGCCCTGCTCGGTGGCCTCCATCATCATCTGATCACACACGATGGACGTATCGATTTCACTGGAATTCATCTGGTCATACGGGCGTACCCAAGCATCATCGGTAACGCAGCAAATAAGGAAGATGAGCGGAGCGCCAAAGATAGACCCATCACGAGCAAACCGAGGCTGACAAGCAGCAGCCTTCTCCAACAGCTCAGGCGTATCCAGCACCATCACACGGGCTGGATGATTATTACAAGCAGAAGGAGCAATCCGCCCCGCCTCAACAATGGCATCCACTACCGACTGCTCAACAGGATGGTCCTCAAAAGAACGACAAGAATACCGACCACGAGCCAGATCCAAATAAGACATACAAGCCCTCCTAAAATTAAAAATCAAACAAACCAAAAGTAACCCAAAGAGTACCCAAAGCAGCAATCAGCCAAACGCTCATCAAGGGCCAAAGTGTCCGAACGGATACCAAAGGTCCCTTCAGCCAAACCCCCGTCGCGCTAAATCTATCAGCCAAAGTTCCCAATGGTGGTGCATAAGGGAGCGGGCCCGGCCACTAATAACCTTTTGAACGACTCTGCTTGCAGCCGGAGTGAAAAAGGTTATTAGTGGCCGGGCCCGCGACCGGTGGGACATGTACCCCCAATTAACTGTTCTTCATGACAATCGAATCCACGACATCGGCCACATTCTCGCAGCAGTCGGCGCAGTACTCCAGGAAGGCGTACACGTCACGCCAAGCGATGACCTCGAGCGGATCCTTGCCGTTAACGTGCAGGTTGCGCATGGCGTTGATGTAGAGCTCGTCGGCCTCGGACTCGATGGTGTTGATCTGGATGACCAGCTCGCGCAGCGTTTTGGACTTGCGGTAGTTGGGAAGCTCGACCATCAGGTCTTTCATGGCGCGGCAGGCGTCAGTCACCTTGTGGGCGATGACGATGGCGTCGGGATGGATGCTCTGAATGTTGGTGAAGTAGACGCGCTGCACGACGCCCTCAATACGGTCGAGCACGGTGTCGAGCGCGCAGCTCATCAGATCCAGATCCTCGCGCTCGAGCGGGGTGATAAAGGCGGTGAGCAGGGCGTCTTCGAGCTCGTGGTGCTTCTTGTCTGCCGCATGCTCAATCGCATGCATCTCCTCGAGCATGTCGTGGATCTGCGCGGGATCAAAGTTCTCAAAAATCTTGATGAGCAACTCTGCGGCCTGGACAGCAAGGTCGGCGCAGGCGACGTAGTTGTCAAAGTAGAACGAATCGGGTTTCTTTGCCATGGGTGGGTCCTTTCGAGGTGAAGACGGGTGGGCGAAGTGTTGCGGTCCAGATGGACGTTCGGTTTGACTAGAGGAACATCATGAACAGCTTGGCCATGACAAAGCTGATGAGTCCGCAGGCGGGGAAGGTGAAGAACCAGGTGAACATCATGTCCTTGACGACGCCGAAGTTGATGGCCGAGAGGCGCTTGACGGCACCGACGCCCATGATGGCGCAGGTCTTGATGTGTGTGGAGGACACGGGGATGCCGGTAAGGGTGGCAAGCAGCAGGTTCGCGGCGCCCGCCAGGTCGGCGGAGAAGCCCTGGTACTTTTCGAGCTTGACCATGCTCTGGCCAACGGACTTGATGATGCGCTCGCCGCCCACGCTGGTGCCGATGCCCATGGTGGCCGAGCATAGCAGCATAATCCAGATGGGGATGCCGGCATCGCCGACGCTCGTCTGGCCGCTGGCAAAGGCCACGCCTAAAAAGAGCACGCCGATGAACTTCTGTCCATCCTGCGCGCCGTGCATAAAGCTCATGGCCGCAGCGCTCGCGATCTGAGCGTATTTAAAGAAGACATTGGCACGTCGCCTGTTGGCGGCGGCGAAAAGAATCGAGACGAGCTTGCACAGGACCCAGCCCATGACAAAGCCCAGACCGATAGAGAGCGCCAGGCCGTAGATGACCTTCATCCACTCGTGGACGTTGACGCTGCTCGCACCGCCGAGGGCGATGGCGGCACCGGTCAGGCCGGCGATAAGGCTGTGGCTTTGCGAGGTGGGGATGCCAAAACGCGACGCTGTGGCGCCGTAGACGACGATGGAGAACAGCGCCGCGCACAGACAGGCGAGCGCCATGGTGCTGTTTCCTCCAAAGTCGACAATATGGGAGATGGTGTTGGCGACGCTCGCGTTAAAGTGCGTCATGATGAGCACGCCAAGGAAGTTGAATGCGGCACTCATGAGAATAGCGGCGCGGGCGGGCATGCAACGCGTAGTGACGCAGGTCGCGATGGCGTTGGGTGCGTCGGTCCATCCATTGACGAAGATGGCGCCGAGCGCGAGGATCACGGTGACGGCAAGGACTGGGTTCGACACAAGTTGGCCGAGGAAGGTTGAGAACGTTACGTCCATATATGGGCTTTCTCGAAGTTTGCAGGCACGTTACAGAAACATGATAAATCGTATCACCTCCTGCGGGTTTCTTTACCGAGTTCTGATGGGAGCAGTGAATTTTTTGGCACTAAAAATGAATATTAGCCCTGTTGACCGTGGGTGTTCTTTTTGCTAACACACCATGAGGACACGTGCGCGCGCCCCAACACCCCAAAACCACAGCCTGTTCGCTTTACAACATGCAAACATGCGTTCGATAATAGGAGGCATGGAATATCGACAGACAGATGGCAAAACTCGGCGCGTGCACAAGCAGTATGTGGACGTCGTGGCTCGCATCCTCGCGGGCGGACAGGTCGTGCCGGTCACCGTCTGCTGGGTCGACGGTCGTTGCTTTACGATTGACGAGATTGTCTCGACCACTGGGTTTGGCCTGACGGTTCACGGCATTCGTACGGCAACCTATAAGGTGCGTTTTGGCGGGCACGCGACCGAGTTGTATCTGGAGGACCAGACGCGCGAGCGGGCGGACGGCTCGCAGGCACACGTGATGCGTTGGTGGGTGTGGGCGTTCGACCGAACACTCGAGAGCGGGCGCCGCAGGTAAGAACGCGTGGCGTTCGGGTACAATGGCAGGAAACTTGTCAGCTACGGCGCCGTCGCGGTGCTTTTTGAAAGGACGAAATTATGAACGATATCCAGGGCTATCAGAATGGCCCCATCGAGACCGGCGCAAGCCGTGCCAAGGAGATGTCGCCGCGCGCGTACAACCTTGTCATGTCTGCTCTGATCTTTTTGGGCTTTTGCGCCATGGGCGCCGGTGCTTACTTTACGAGCACCATGTCGTTTGCGCGCATGATGATGAGCGGCGCCGCTTTGCCGCTGGTCTTTGGCTCATTTATTTTGACCATCGTCGGCATGGTCATGATGTCGGCTGCTGCCAGCAAACAGTCCGTGGGCCTGTCACTCGTGGGCTACGTGGTCTTTGCGAGCACCTTTGGCCTGACGGCGTCGTTTGGTCTTGCCAACTACGACCTGCCTACCATTAACACCGCCTTTATCGCCACGGCCGCCATTACCTTTGTCTTTGGTGCGCTGGGCGTGACCTTCCCCAAGTTCTTCCAGCGTGTGTATGGCATTGGTTTTGGCATCCTGCTTGCCACGATTCTGGTCGAGATCGTGCTGATGTTCATGGGCGTTTCGCAGTCCATCACCGACCTGATCGTGATCGTGGTGTTCGCCGGCTTCATCGGCTACGACACCTATGTGGCAACGACGGTGCCGCCCACGCTGCCCAACGCCGTGCTCATGGCATCCAACCTGTTCGTGGACATCATCAACGTGTTCCTGCGCATTCTGAACATCCTCGGCCGTCGCGATTAAAGCGCGGCATTGCGATGCTTCCTGCCGGACACGGTAAAACGATGCGAAAGGCGGTCCTTCGGGGCCGTCTTTTTTGTGCGCGGCGGGGTATCATGGATGGGAAAAGCCGATAGCGGCAGCGACAGGAAAGGTGACCACGTATGGCAGACGTCGACAACAGGAACCGTAACCGCAGGTCCAACCGAGCGGGTCAGCCCAATCCCAAGCGCGAGGCTCGTGCCAAGGCCGCCGAGCGCCATGTGATGACTGTGTCCGAGGCCTGCGCCAAGGATATCGAGCGTTCGCTTGCTGGTGTTCGCGAGTTTGACGGCATGCCTGCCGGCTTTGTCGCGGCGATGAAGGCCAAGGCCCAAGCGGCTGCGGCTGCCGAGGAGCCGGTTGCCGAGGAGTCTGAGTCCGCCGAGGTCGAGGCCGCTGAGGTTGCGTCCGTCGAGACCGAGGTCACGGACGAGTCTGCGCCTGCCGAGGAACCCGCAGAGACCGAGTCCGCGCCTGCCGAGGAGCCCGCTCCGACCCTGCCCGAGGTCACCGTGCTTGATGCCTCCGCCACGCAGGCCATTCTGGACAACGGCCGTGGCTATGCGCAGTTCTGCGACATGGCAGTGCTCGCCTTTGCCTCGTTTACCAATCCGGGCGGTGGATATATTCAGGGTTATCTGGGCCAGGAGGCCACGCTGTGCGCCGATTCGTATCTGTACAACGTTCTCGATAAGCAGCGTAAGTGGTACGGCGAGAACCGTCGCCGCAACATCAACTGCGAGCTCTATCGTAACCGCGCCCTGGTGGTGCCTGCGGTGCGCTTCGACCGCAACCACGTGCATGCATACGCCGACGTGATCGTGGCCGCCGCGCCCAACGTTAGGCGCGCCCGCCAGGAGTATCGCGTGAGCGACGATGCTCTGCTGGATGCCCTGCGCGACCGCATTCGCTTTGTGCTCGCCATCTGCGATGAGCTTGGTCGCGAGAAGCTCGTGCTGGGTGCTTGGGGCTGCGACAACAACGGCTTTGATGCCGAGGCCGTGGCCGAGCTCTTCCGCAAGGAGCTCGCGTCGGGCGACTTCAAGGTCAAGCAGGTCTTCTTTGCCGTGCCCTCTACGCGCTGGGACGAGGACTTCGCCAAGTTCGAGCACGTGCTGGCAAACTTCCCCGAGCGCAACGAGGAGTCCTATGCTCAGGTTGCCGCCCGCACCGCAGCCGCCCGTGCCGCCGAGCAGGCTCAGGCCGCTGCCGAGGATGACGAGGATGACGACGACTGGCGCAAGTACCTGTAAACGGTGCGCGTGATGCGATATACCGAGCCGACGGGAGAGGCTGCTCCTGTCGGCTTTTTATTGAGTGGGGAGCTTACGATGAAAAACGTTCTGTGCTTTGGTGACAGCAACACCTATGGTTACGATCCGGCGGGCATGCGCGACGGTACCGCGGTGCGCTATGCGCAGGATGTGCGCTGGTGTGGCGTGGTCCAACGTGACTTAGGCGAGGGCTGGCATGTAATTGAAGAAGGCCTCAACGGCCGCACGACGGTACGCGACGACATGTGCCATCTGGACACTAACCTCAACGGCATTCGCGCGCTTCCGATGCTGCTCGAGGCTCATAAGCCGCTGGACGCCATTGTGATCATGCTGGGCACCAACGACTGTAAGACGGTCTTTAACGTGACAGCTTCCGATATCGCCCGTGGCGCCATGGCGCTGATTCGCGCCGTCCGCGCGTTTCCGTGGACCGACGCTGCGCCTTGCCCGCGCATCCTGCTGATGGCTCCTATCAAGATCAAGCCGCAGATCGCCGATGTATATATGACCGATTTTGACGAGCGTTCCGTCGAGGCATCTGAACATTTTGGCGAGTACTATGCGCACGTGGCCGAGCAGTTTGGCTGCGACTTTTTGAATGCCGCCGAGTTTGCCGAGCCGGGCGATATCGACTATCTGCATATGATGCCCGAAAGCCACGAGAGCTTGGGACATGCCGTGGCAGCCAAGCTCCAAGAGATGCTCGGTGAGTAGCGCGACCCCAAGCCACCGCAAAGGGGGCAGGCACCTTTGTGGTGGTTTTGCCCGGGTAAACGAACGGATTGGCTGCCATATGGGCATGGACGAGCTCATCGACCTCTTTGCCGAGGGCGATGAGCTCGTCTCCAATACCGCTTTTGAGGATTTGGATCTTGCCTGCGACGTGGCGAACGGCGCGACCTTCGATGGCGTCGTGTTCCGATCTTGCGAGTTCGATAGCGTTGACTGGAGCGGCTCGACGTTTCGCGACGTGGTGTTTCGCGGTTGCCGCTTTATCCGCTGCAACATGGAAGGCTGCTGGCTCAACCGCTGCGACTTCGTTGACTGCTCGGCGCCGGGGCTCAACTTGCTCAGGGCGCGTCTGTCGAGCGTGTCGTTTACATCGTGCGATTTGAGCTATGCGAACCTTTCGGAGGGACGCATTGGCCCCATGGCTGCGCATGACACGCGTTTGACCGAGGCCGCACTCCAGGGGGCAAAGCTGGGGCAATTGCGCTTGGACGGCTGCGACCTGACGCGAATCGATGTGTTCAAGACGCCGCTTTCCGGCGTGGATGTATCGCGATGCGCGTTCGCGGCCCCTGTCATCTCGGGCGACTACCGTGAGCTGCGGGGCCTGACGGTCAATGCCGAGCAGGCACTTGCGCTCTCGGGTTTGTTGGGAATTCAACTCGCCGACGAATAGGCGCTCTGGTCCTTTGCTCGACCGCTATCTAAAATCAAACCGTCGCAACATTTAATGATTTTTCGCGTTTGCACGATTTTCATCGAATGTTGCGACGGTTTTTGGTGCAAGGTAGCCTGTCTTTTTTTGGCAGGTTACTGGCTATTTAGTACTGCCACATGTGGTTGACAGGGCCGGAGCCTTTGCCCATGTCAAAGCCGGCGGCGAGAGCGCCCGTTAGGTAGGCCTTGCCGGCGTTGACGGCGTCGGCAAGATCCATGCCCTGCGCCAATGCGCAGGCGATGGCGGATGAAAGCGTGCAGCCGGTGCCATGCGTGTTGCCGGTCTCGATGCGCTTGTGGCGGAACCACGTGGTGAGCGGATCGCCCATATGGTTGCCTTCGTTATCGAGTGGCGCGGGTTCGGCCAATACATCGTTGGCCTCGTTGACAAGATGCCCACCCTTAACGAGGGATGCGCAACCAAAGCGGCGGGTGAGGAGCATGGCGGCGTTTTGCTGCGTGCGCTCGGAATCGACCTCGTAGTCGAGCAGCGCCATGGCCTCGGGAATATTGGGCGTGATGACGGTTGCTAGTGGGAACAGGCGGCGGGTGAGCGCCTCGGCGGCATCTTCGGCAATCAGCCGTGCGCCCGAGGTGGCTACCATGACGGGGTCGACGACCACGTTTGTCGCGTTCCAGGCGCTCAGGCGGTCGGCGATAACCTCGATAATCTCGGCAGAGGAAACCATGCCGATCTTGACGGCGCTGGGGCGGATATCGTCAAATACGGCGTCGATCTGCGCAGCGACGATATCAGGGGAGATATTCTGCACGGCGGTGACACCGAGCGTGTTTTGTGCGGTGATGGCGGTGATGGCCGTCTCGGCATACAGGCGGTGCGCCGTGATGGTCTTGATGTCGGCCTGAATGCCGGCGCCGCCGCTGGAATCGGATCCTGCGATGGACAGGACGGCAGGTACCTTACTGCGATCCATGTTTGCTCCCTTGTTCGGTCGGAATCAAATGGGTCTTTAAGCCAGCATTATAAAGATGCCCGGGCCGACTCTATGTCGAACCCGGGCGGGCGATGCAATCTTTACGCAAATGTAAGCAAATGTTCACACGTCAACAATTGACGAACACCATGTTACCGATTGTGGCTCCGATGACGAGTTAGTCCTCCATGCCGAGGTCGATCGTCGTGCCTTCGAACACCTTGTTAACGGTGCGGACGGCGCACATCTTGCCGCACATGGTGCAGGTGCCCTCGGTGGCGGCGGGGGATTCTTCGTAGCGTTTCTTGCCGGTGACCGGGTCGAGAGCACACTTCCACATGGCATCCCAGTCGAGCTTGCGGCGTGCCTGGCCCATCTTGTCGTCCATGTCGCGGGCGTGCGGCACCTTCTTGGCGATATCGGCGGCGTGCGCGGCGATCTTGGTGGCCATGAGGCCGTCGAGCACGTCCTTGGCGTCGGGCAGGCACAGGTGCTCGGCGGGCGTCACGTAGCACAGGAAGTCGGCACCGGAGCTGGCGGAGATGGCGCCACCGATGGCGGCGGTGATGTGGTCGTAGCCCACGCCGATATCGGTCACCAGCGGACCCAGCACATAGAACGGGGCGTTGTGGCACAGGCGCTTTTGCAGTTTCATGTTGGCGGCGATCTCGTCGAGCGCCATGTGACCCGGACCCTCGACCATGACCTGGACGCCGGCAGCCCAGGCGCGCTTGCACAGCTTGCCCAGCTCGATCATCTCAGCGGTCTCAGTGGCGTCGTTGGAGTCGTAGAGGCAGCCCGGGCGGCAGGAGTCGCCGAGCGAAATCGTCACGTCGTACTCGTGGCAGATCTCGAGCAGCTCGTCAAAGTACTCGTAGAAGGGGTTTTCGTTGCCGGTGACCTCCATCCAGCCAAACAGCAGCGAGCCGCCGCGGCTCACGATGTTCATCAAGCGGCCGGTCTCCTTAAAGGTCTTGGTGACTGACTTGTTGATGCCGCAGTGGATGGTCATAAAGTCCACGCCGTCCTCGGCGTGCGCGCGCACGACCTCGAACAGGTCATCCTTGGTAAGCTTGACCAGCGGCTTTTCCATGTAGCCGATGGCGTCGTACATGGGGACGGTGCCCACCATGAGCGGCGTCTCGTCGATGAGCTGCTGGCGGAACTGGCGCGTCTTGCCCGAGTTGGAAAGGTCCATGATGGCGTCGGCGCCAAAGTCCTCGGCGATCTTGACCTTCTTCCATTCCTCGGCGGCATCGGCTTTATCGCCCGAGATGCCCAGGTTGACGTTGACCTTAGTAGACAGGCCCTCGCCGACACCAAAGGCGCGCATGCCTTTTTTGATGTGCACGATGTTGGCGGGAATGGCGATGCGGCCGTCGGCCACGCGCTCGCGGATGTACTCGGGGTCGCGATGCTCGCGCTCGGCGACTTCCTTCATCTGCGGCGTGATCTGCCCGGCGCGGGCGAAGTCGATTTGCGTGACGAGCTTGGGCTCGGTCTGTGTGCTCATTGGCACGGCTCCCTTCGTTGGCATTACCCATATCAGGTTTGCGGGTCAGGGCGGGCGCGCCCAGTCTCAGCCTGCCGTCTTGTCCTGCAAGCTCCCCGTTTATGTAATGGGCTCAAGTATAGCTCGAATGGGTACGATTGGCCTAACGAGCGTGCCTGTGGGGAGGCGAACATGGAAGACAAGCATCTATATCGAGAGACGCAATGGGATGTATCGGCCGAGGAAAGCCGTGCGCACCATGGCCTTGTCGCGATTGGTTTTGCGGTGCTTGCCGTGCTGGTGATTGCCTTTTGTATCTGGACGTTTGGCGGTCACGGCGGCGCTGCATGGGAGTTCGAGGCCGACGATGCCCTGCCGATCATGACAGTGAAGGTTACGGGCGGCAATACCGTTGCCGCGCCGGGCGACTATTGGTATTCGCGCGATGGATTTGTCCAGCTTCAGCTGAGCGGTGGGTCTATTCCTGGTGAGGAAATCGAACGCGTGACGTATGATGCGGCGCTCAAAACGCTGACGGTGAAGCTCAAGAATCAGGGCGACGTGCCTACGACTATGGATATCGCGCTGCCGGAATGGCGCTTGGAGCCCCCATCGGGTGTTGCGGTGTCCGAGGTAGAGCACGTTAAGATTACCTACCAAGATGGCTCGACAAACGAAGTTGCCAAAGCCGACGGCTTGGCGGAATAGACGCCGTGCCTAGGCAGCACATTCAAAAGTAGCGGTGGTCCTACAAGGTCTGTTCGTTCAGGAAGACCAAAGTGTTCTTATTTGAAAGCTCGGGAAAGTGACGATAACCAACGTCAAACGCGGTGAGCCCGCTTACATCCTCGAGCTTGTTTTCTGCCATCCAGCGCACCATGGAACCACGTGCCTTTTTGCTGGCGGTCGAGCGCTGGATGGGCTTGCCGTTGCGGATGCCTTCGCCAAAGAGGCACGTGACGACCGTGGCGTCGCCCGCGAGATGGGGCAGAACGGCTTTGGCGTACTCTACGCTGGCGAGGTTGACGATCGTGGTGTTTGAGCCTGCCGGGGCGATAGCCCGCGCGAGCTTGTCGCTCCAAAACGCGTAGAGGTCTGGGGCATCGTCAACGGCGAGCTTCGCGCCCATCTCCAGCCGATATGGTTCGACGGCATGAAAGGGGCGAACGCACCCGTAGAGGCCAGAGAGGATCCACAGGTGGCTTTGCAGCCATGCGAGCTGCGCGGAATCCATCACCTCGGGCGCCATGCTCTGGTATTGAATGCCGTGGTAGGACATGACGGCAGGGGAGAGGTGACAGGCGAGTGCGGGATTGTCGAGATCGCCGTTTTTCAGGATGGGCCCGAACTCATGCAGGGTGTTGAGGCAAGGCCCCAGCAGTTTGTCACTCACGTTCCATAGCGCCTGCAGGCTGTCGCTGCCTTCATTCCGCTCGATATCTAGCAGTGCGCGGTGGAGGCGAGCCGTCTCGCGCGCAAAGGGTGGAATGCCCAGGACTTCAAAAGCATCTTGGGCCGCGCGCATCTGCTTGGCGGGCGAAATGACGACCTGCAGCATGGACTCTCCTCTGCCAAAAAGGAAGTTGCGGTGGAATACGGTCTGTTTTGGCCGTTTATGGGCCAGTTTAGTCTGTATTTCACCGCAACTGATGAAGGGTTGGTTACGCGCGCTCGATGAAGGCCTTGTAGCCGCGATAGGCCTCGTAGATATCGGCCTTGTTAGCGACCTCCCACAGGGCGTGCATGGACAGGACGGCAACGCCAGAGTCGATGACGTTCATGCCGTACTTAGCCATGATGTATGCGATGGTGCCGCCGCCGCCCGCGTTGACGCGACCGAGCTCGCAGGTCTGGAAGTCCACGCCGGCCTCGTCCATGATGTCGCGGATGAGGGCCACATACTCGGCGTCGGCGTCGTTAGAGCCGCCCTTGCCGCGGCTGCCCGTGTACTTGTTAAAGCACAGGCCGCGACCCATAAAGGCTGCGTTCTTGGTTTCGAACTTGCCGGCGTAGCCCGGGTCGAAGCCGGCGGACACGTCGGAGGAGAGCATGCGGCTGCGGGCGAGCGCGCGGCGCAGGGCCAGCGGGCTATCCTCGCCGGCGAGCGTCATGATCTCGGCGACGGTGTTCTCGAAGAAGCGGCTCGTCATGCCGGTGGCACCCACGGAACCGATCTCCTCCTTGTCGACGATGAGCGTGATGCTCGTGCGCTCCACGTTGGCGACGTTGATCTGGGCGAGCATGGACGGATAGGCGCAGACACGGTCGTCGTGGCCATAGCCCAGAATCATGGAGCGGTCGAGGCCCATGTCACGGGCGGGGCCGGCGGGCACGACCTCGATCTCGGCGGAGAGGAAGTCCTCCTCCTCGACGTCGTACTGCTCCTTGAGGATATCCAGGAACATCTGCTTGACGGGCTCCTTGGGAGCGTCCTTGTCGTCCTCGTCAAACTTGACGGGGCGGCCGCCCACGATCACGTCGAGGATCTCGGCGTCGACGGCGTCCTTGGCGGGCTTGGCCATCTGCTCGCTCGAGAGGTGGATCAGCAGGTCGGAGATGGTAAAGACCGGGTCGTCGGCCTTGTCACCGATGTTGATGTCGACGGTGGTGCCGTCCTTTTTGCAGATGACGCCCACGAGTGCGAGCGGGGAAGCGACCCAGTGGTAGCTCTTGACGCCGCCATAGTAGTGCGTGTCGAGATAAGCCATGTCGCCGGCCTCGAAGGCGGGGTTCTGCTTGAGGTCCAGGCGCGGCGAGTCCACGTGGGCGCCCAGGATGTTAAAGCCCTGCTCGAGCGGGGCGGTGCCCAGGTTGACGAGCATAAGGTCCTTGCCGTGGTTGGCGGCGTACACCTTGTCGCCGGCCTTGAGCGCGCGGCCCTCGGCGATCACGGTCTCCAGATTGACGTAGCCCGCCTCCTCGGCCATCTTGATACCGGCCTTGACGCACAGGCGCTCGGTCTTGTTCTCACTCAAAAACTGCTTATAGCCGCGGCAAAGCTCCTCGAGCTCCTCGATCTGCTGTGGCGTGTACTTTTTCCATGCGCTGGGACGCTCCATGACGCAGGCTCCTTTCGGATCGATCGTGCTGGTTGATGTACCGTGAGCCATCGTATCACGCGCGGGCCCGCGGCGGCAGGGAAGCCTGATGTGCGGTGGCCACGGGGCGGGGAGCGTGTAAACTGGTGTGAGCAAACCGTGCCCAGCCCAAAGCGAGGTATTCAATATGTCTGAAAAGCGCCGTACCTTTGCCGTCATCGACGGCAACTCGCTCATGCATCGCGCCTTCCACGCCGTGCCGCCGACCATGAACGCGCCGGACGGTCGCCCCACCAACGCGATCTTTGGTTTTCTGAACATGTTCCTCAAGATGATCGATGCCTTTAATCCCGACGGCGTTGTCGTGGCGTTTGACAAGGGCAAGCCGCGCGTGCGTATGGAGATGCTGCCGCAGTACAAGGCGCAGCGCCCGCCCATGGACCCCGACCTGCACGCGCAGTTCCCCATGATCAAGGAGCTGCTCGCCGCGCTCAACGTGCCCATTTTGCAGTCCGAGGGCTGGGAAGGCGACGATATCCTGGGAACCATGGCGCGCCTGGGCGAGGAGGCCGGCTGCGACATGCTGCTGGTGACCGGCGACCGCGACATGTATCAGCTCGTGACCGAGCACGTCAACGTGGTCTCGACTCGCAAGGGCCTGTCCGACGTGGCGATCATGACGCCCGAGAGCGTGGACGACCTGTATCACGGCATCACGCCGGCGCTCGTGCCCGATTTTTACGGTCTGAAGGGCGATACGTCGGACAACATTCCCGGCGTACCGGGCATCGGCCCCAAAAAGGCGAGCGCGCTCATCGCGCAGTACGGCAGCCTTGACGAGGTCATCGCGCATGCTGACGAGGTCAAGGGCAAGATGGGCGAGAACCTGCGTGCGCACATCGACGATGCGCTGCTGAGCCGCAAGGTGGCGACCATCCGCACCGATGCACCCGTTGAGCTCGATTTTGAGGCGACGTCCTTCCCGGCGTTTTCCGCCGATGAGGTTTCCGCGGCGCTGGGCACGCTTGGTATCACCGCCATGCAGAACCGTTTCTTGGCGCTGATCGGCGGCGAGGGCGGGGCAGCTGCCAGCACGTTTGAGATTCCCGCCGTTTTGCGCGCAGCCGCCGGCGATGCTGGCGCGCTTGGTGCCGTTGCGGCTGAGGTCTCCCGCGTGATTGATGCCGGCGAGTGGGTCGCCGCCGTGGTGGACGATGACAAGGAAGAGGGCGCGCTCTTTGGGCTGACGCGCACGCTGTGGTTGGCGACGTCCAAGGGCCTGTTTGCGCTCGAGGAGGGCGACAGCGGTGCGGCGGCTGAGGTTGAGGGCTTCAACTTCGCCCACGGCGTGATTGCCGGCGTGCTCGCGCGTCTGTTTATGGAAGGCCGTGTGGCGAGCCCGGATATGAAGGCGCTTCTGCATGAGCTTTCGCCCATCGATTCTTCTGAGCTCGAGCTCATGGATCCGCTGGCAGTCGATTCCACGCGCATCTTCGATACCGTTGTTGCCGCCTACCTGTTGGATTCCGACCGCTCCGAGTTTGACGAGGTGTATCTGGCCGATACGTATCTGCAGATGGCGCTGCCTGCGGCGCGCGGCGCAGAGGGTGCTGGCGAGGACGCTCCTGCGCCCGCCGCTCGCACGGCGGCCTTGACGCTGGCGCTGGTTGCACCGCTGCGTGACCGCATGGCCCGCGAGAACGCCGCCAACGTGTTCGATGGGATCGAGATGCCGCTCGTGCCGGTGCTTGCCAAGATGGAGCGCGCGGGCATGCTCGTGGACCCCGACCGCCTGCACAGTCTGTCCGAGGGCCTGGCGACCCAGATTGCCGATGTCGAGCGCAGCATTCGCGACCTGGCCGGCGACGAGACCTTTAACATCGGCAGCCCCATGCAACTCTCGCACGTGCTGTTTGATGTTATGGGACTTCCGACCAAGGGCCTCAAAAAGACCAAGCGCGGCTACTATTCGACCAACGCCAAGGTGCTGAGCGACCTTGCCCGCGACCACGAGATCGTGCGCCTGATTTTGGACTGGCGTGAGAAGTCCAAGATTAAGTCGACCTATCTGGACACGCTGGGCCCGCTGCGCCGTGGTGACGGGCGTGTGCACACCACGTACAACCAGACCATCACCGCGACGGGGCGTTTGTCTTCGAGCGACCCCAATCTGCAAAACATTCCGACGCGCTCGGAGCTGGGGCGTACCGTTAAGACGGCGTTCTCGGCGGGCGAGGGCAGCGTCTTTTTGGCGGTGGACTACTCGCAGATCGAGCTGCGCCTGCTCGCGCATCTTTCGGGTGACGAGCACCTGGTGCGCGCCTTCAACGAGGGCGAGGACTTCCATGCCGAGACGGCCGCGCGCGTATTTGGCGTGCCGGTGTCCGAGGTGACACCCGACCTGCGTAGCCGCGCCAAGGCCGTGAACTTTGGCATCGTGTACGGCCAGCAGGCCTATGGACTGTCGCAGTCGCTGCACATCTCGATGGCCGAGGCGCGCGATATGATCGATCGCTACTACGAGGCCTACCCGGGCGTGCGCACGTTCCTCGACAATGTGGTGGCGCGAGCCAAGCAGACGGGCTATGCCGAGACCATATATGGCCGCAGACGCCATATTCCCGAGCTCAAGGCCAAAAACCCACAGCTCCGCGGCTTTGGTGAGCGCACGGCCATGAACCACCCCATGCAGGGCACCGCCGCCGACATCATCAAGATCGCCATGGCCCGCGTAAGCCGCCGCCTGGAAGAAGAGGGTTTTGCCGCCCACATGATCTTGCAGGTACACGACGAACTGGACTTTGAGTGCCCGGTGGATGAGGTCGAGGCGCTTACGGCGATGGTCCGCGACGTCATGGAGCATGTGGTGGAGCTCCGCGTACCGTTAATCGCCGAAGCCAGCACCGGCATAACCTGGGCCGACGCGAAATAGGGAAGCACTCCGTAAGGCAAGCTCGCCCAAGACGCAAGCCCCCACATACTTAAGATTTGGGACAAACACTACTGATTAATTTGTCCCACAGTAACCAAAACAGAGGGGAGCCCCTCCCCAACAAGGAGCTCCCCTCTGCTCAAATCATTTCAGCTAAGTATCTAGACACTCAAGACGCCATCTTGGCGGCAGGAAAGTAAACCTAGGGCCTGGCCGGGCGGCACGGGTTAACTTTTCGTAGATTCCGCACGCAAAGAAAGCCACTTAATGTGGCTTTCGTCTTGCGCAGGACCTGACCGAGCGAAAAGTTATCCCGTGCCGCCCGGTCAGGCCCGATGGGACGGCTACCGAGCCGCCAGGATGGCGTCGATGAGCGTCAGTACGCCCCCGTCGTTGTTGCTCGGAATGCGCCACTTGGCATGCGCGTTCATGTGCTCCTCGGCATTGTCCACGATAAAGCTATGCCCGACGCGCTCGAGCATGGGAATATCGTTGTAGGTGTCGCCCACGGCGGCGGCGTCGGCGATATCGATGCCCAGGTGGTCGCACAGGTGCGCGACGCCCGACCCCTTGTCGACGCCCAGGTTCATGAAGTCGATCCACTCGCGCCCGGCGTTGGTGACGTAGAGCTTGTCCGAGAACTCGGGGCTGTAGTCCTCGCGAAACGCTGGCTCGGCATCGTAGGCGGGGAAGAAGATCGAAATCTTGTTGGACTCGATATCAAGGCCCTCAAAGCTATCGACGTAGTTGATCGTGTTGTAGTACACGCTGATCTCGTCGTGGTACTGATGGTCGCGGGCGAGCACATAGAACTCGTCGTAGCAGCACAAGACGGGAACGGCACGCGGGTCCTCCGAGGCACGGGCGAGCACCTGCTGATACAGCGCCACATCGATGTTGCTCTTATAGATATAGCTGCCGCGATAGATGACGCAGGCTCCGTTGTCGGGACAAAAAGCAAGGCGGTTCTTAATGCTCTCGAACATTTCCTCGAGTTTGGGGGCGGGGCGTCCGCTGGCGGGGCAGAATACAATGCCTGCGTCGGCGAGCTTGTCCAGGCGCTCATCAAGACCCTGCGGCAACACGCGCTTGTCGGTGAGCAGCGTCTTGTCCATGTCGACGGCGAGAATCTTAATGCTTCCGATATTGGTGTCCGATTCGTAAGTTTGCATAAAAGCGCGCCTTTCGTTTCGAAATTGTTTCAGACGTTATAACCATCAACCAGTAACTGAGCGTATTGTCGCAGGAACGGAGCGTATTTGCACCACGCTTCACAAAGTAATGAAAAAACTTTTCAGAAATTTGAATTTGTCGCTTGTGCTGCGGGCACTTTAGCGTAATATAGCGACCATCGAAAACGGAGACGGAAATACAACCGCTTACCGAAGAAAAGGTACCGTTTACGATATTAGAATTGCGCCCGGCGATAGGTGAAAGGAGAGGCAGATGCAGTTCGTAAAGATCATCACCACTGCAGATAATGCCATCCGACGCCAGCGCGCAATTTCCCGACGACGATAACAATCGTCTCTGTTCGTATGGGGTGAAATGCCCCAACAGAGTCATTTTGAGGTCGTTGGGTTTTAGCACGATATAAACGCATGTTTCTAGGGCATGCTGTGCTGCTTTTTGCTATTTAACCTGATATTGCACGGTTTTTTGACCTCGAAATGACTTGCAACTGACCGATGTTCTAACTAGCTACCAAGGGCGAAAGGAAACAGCCATGAGCAAGGAAAAAGTCGTTCTCGCATATTCCGGTGGTCTTGATACATCCGTATGTGTCAAGTGGCTCCAGGACGAGAAGAATCTCGATGTCGTTTGCGTCTGCGGCAACGTGGGCCAGGAGGAGACCGGCTTGGATGCCAAGAAACAGAAGGCGCTTGACCTGGGCGTTCTCGATTGCCAGGTGCTCGACCTGCGCGACGAGTTCTCCGATGAGTTCCTGACTAAGGCCATCGCCGCAAACTCCATGTACGAGAACAAGTACCCGCTGCTCTCCGCGCTGTCTCGCCCGCTGCTCGCCAAGAAGCTTGTCGAGGTCGCTCACGAGTTTGGCGCGACCTACGTCGCCCACGGCTGCACCGGCAAGGGTAACGACCAGGTTCGTTTTGAGGCTGCCGTCAAGGCCCTCGACCCCGAGCTTAAGGTTATCGCCCCGGTTCGCGAGTGGGATCTGAAGTGCCGTCCCGATGAGGTTGCCTATGCTCACGCCCACAACGTGCCGGTTCCCGAGGGCGCCAACGACAACCCCTATTCCATCGACGACAACCTGTGGGGTCGCGCCATCGAGTGCGGTCACCTGGAGGATCCCTGGAACGAGCCGCTCGATGACGCCTGGGTTATGACCAAGAACCCCGAGGACACGCCGGACACCCCGACCTACACCGAGATTGAGTTTGAGGCGGGCAAGCCCGTCGCCGTCGATGGCAAGAAGATGAAACTCTCCGAGATCGTCATCGCCCTCAACAAGATTTCAGGTGACAACGGTTTTGGCCGTCTCGACCTGGTCGAGGATCGTCTGGTGGGCCTCAAGAGTCGCGAGTGCTACGAGGTTCCTGGCGCCCTGACGCTCATCACCGCCCACAAGGCGCTCGAGGACATCTGCGTCGAGGGCGACCTGCTCAAGACCAAGATTAAGCTCGAGCAGGATTGGGCCACCGCCGTGTACAACGGCCAGTGGTACAGCCCGCTCAAAAACGCGCTCGATGCCTTTATGGCCGACACCCAGAAGTTCGTGACCGGCACCGTCCGTCTGAAGTTCTTTAAGGGCAACTGCCATGTCGTCGGCCGCAAGAGCCCGTTTAGCCTGTATGACTACGGTCTGGCTACCTACGACCGCGACACTACGTTTGACGAGAAGGCCAGCGCCGGCTTTATCGAGATCGATACGCTGTCGCTCAAGACGTGGGCTAAGGTCCAGGGCCCCAGCTCTGCTGCCGCCCAGGCCTAGCGCCTCCTTCCTTTGGTATCCGCGCGGCCCATCCGCGTGATACATAACGGGCGCATGGGGTCCCTACCTTTCGTTATGCTTGCTGACACTTCTTAACATCGGTGGCCCCTACGTTCCGCCCGCATATATGATGCCGCGTCTGCGGCTGAGTCCGAGCCCCGCCGGGGTTGTCCGGCGGGGCTCCTCCTATCAATTTGACGGCCCTGCGCCTATATATATGGGGAGTATCCATTATGTTCAATGCTATCGCGCATGCTTTACTTGCCCTCGCGCCCGAGTTCGATGCTGCAAAGGTCGAGGACGTTCCTATGAGCCTAAAGGCCTGGATCGATGGTTCGCAGGGCAACATTCGGAGGGAGACGTTGGGCGCCAAGTGCATGGCGCGTCACTTCTTTGCAAATTAGCTATATGGCCTCGCACATGGTGGGGAATATACAAAACTAGCGGTTGAGAAATCGCTTTAGCGACAGGGCGCATTGCTTTGGGCGCTTGTTTTGGGATTTGATGAAAGGGGACGGTTCCATGGCTCTTTGGGGCGGTCGTTTTGAGGCAGGCGTGGCCGAGGTCACGCAGGAGTTTGGCGCGTCGTTGCCGGTTGACAAACATCTCTATAAGCAGGATATCGCCGGATCTAAGGCACATGCCAAGATGCTGGCGGCCCAGGGCATTATCAGCGCCGAGGACGAGCAGGCGATTGCCGAGGGCCTGACCGGAATCGAACAGGATATCGATGCCGGCAACTTCACCTTTGATATCAACGACGAGGACATTCATATGTCCATCGAAAGCGAGCTGACGCGTCGTATCGGCGAGGCTGGCAAACGCTTGCATACTGGGCGTTCGCGCAACGACCAGGTGGCGACCGATACGCGCCTGGGCGTCAAGGCGCTGGCCAAGGAGCTCATGGAGGCCAATCTTGAGCTGCGCCATGTGCTGGTGGATGCGGCCAAGAAGTACGACAAGGTGATTCTTCCGGGCTACACGCATATGCAGCACGCTCAGCCCGTGCTGCTCTCGCATCATCTGCTGGCGTATTCCTGGATGTTCGCGCGCGACTTTACGCGCCTGAAGGCCGCCTTTGATGCCGCCGACAACTGCCCGCTGGGTGCTGCCGCGCTTGCCGGTACGAGCTATCCGCTCGATCGCCAGATGACGGCTGCCGAACTTGGCTTTGCGGGCGTGATTCCCAACTCGCTCGATGCGGTTTCCGACCGTGATTTCCTGCTCGATCTGCATTACGCCGGATCCGTCATGGCGATGCACCTGTCGCGTCTTTCCGAGGAGATCGTGCTGTGGTCGAGCTCCGAATTTGGCTTTATCACGCTTTCAGACTCCTACTCCACCGGCTCGTCCATCATGCCGCAGAAGAAGAATCCCGACTTTGCCGAGCTTATCCGCGGTAAGAGCGGTCGCGTGTACGGCAACCTGGTGCAGCTGCTGGTAACCATGAAGGGCCTGCCGCTCGCTTATAACAAGGACTTGCAGGAGGACAAGGAGGGCGCGCTCGATACCGCTCACACGCTCATGCAGTGCCTGTCCGTTATGGCCGGAATGATTTCGACCTGGACCGTCAACGAGGATGCCATGGCGCGCGAGTGCGGCGTGGGGCACCTTGCCGCCACCGATGTTGCCGATTACCTGGCAAAGCGCGGTCTACCGTTCCGCGAGGCACATGCCGTGGTGGGGCACCTGGTCCTGATGTGTGAGAAGCGCGGCTGCAATCTTGAGGACCTGCCGTTTGAGGTGTTCCAGGAGGCAAGCCCGCTCTTTGAGCGCGATATTACCGAGGCGCTCGATATCCCGTCGATTGTCGCCGCGCGCACGGCCGAGGGCGGTACCGCCCCTGCCGCCGTTGCCGTGCAGCTGCAGCGTGCCGAGGCGCAGCTCGTGGCCGACGAAGGCGTGTTTGGATCGCTAACCAAGGTTGTCGAGATGGGTCACGGGGCAAAGTAGAGGTTTGGCTGAAGACGTATTGTCCATTTATTGATAAATCGTTTTAGCTTTACGGGCGCCTGCTGATGCGGGCGCCCCTATTTTGCTGCTATGGGGGAGGGGCTTGTCGAGAACTTCTGTAGGACCTTTGGGCAGGTTGTGAAGGGGGTACGTTCGCGGGTGGCAACCGACCGCCCGCTCTGTTCCATGTGGTTGATGAGCGGTCGGATGGTACTCTAATCGGGCTTCGAAACAGAAGTGACACATATGGAGCGCTTTAATAAATTGCAGCGTTTCAATAAACAGCTTTTTGTTTAACTGCAGCTAAAACTCTGTTACGATGCAGTCCAGGCGGGTGCCGGAATGGGACATGGGCACGCGCGAACCTACTTGAAAGGCTACCTTATGGCTATCGAGAAGACCTTCATCATGATTAAGCCCGACGCGGTGCGCGATCGCAAGATCGGCGAGATCGTTGCTCGTATTGAGCGTAGCGGCCTTGTCATCGAGCGCATGGAGATGACCACGCTCGAGCGCGCTACCGTCGAGGAGCACTACGCCCATCTGGCCGACAAGCCCTTCTTTGGCGGTCTCTGCGACTTTATGACGAGCGGTCCGGTCGTCAAGATGGTCGTTTCCGGTCTCTCCGCTGTTTCCAAGATGCGCACCCTTATGGGCGCTACCAACCCGCTTGATGCTGCGCCCGGCACCATTCGCGGCGACTTCGCTGTCGATGTCAACGCCAACGTGATCCACGGCTCCGACTGCCTGGAGAACGCCGAGATCGAGATCAAGCGCTTCTTTGGCTAAACCAGCTTTGACTCCTTAAAGCTGTTAGCGTGTGGCTTGGGCGCCGCGGAATTCCAACCGCGGCGCCCTTTTATTCCGGTAGATTTTTGGTAAACGCATAGAAAACTACTAAAGAGCCCCGTCCGGATGTTTCTTCCGGGCGGGGGCTGGCGCTAGCGTATGGCTTTGTAAGTCTTTAGGCCTCGTCGACAATCTTTAGTCCGCGGGTCTGGTCGATCTCGTTGAGGAGATTGACGCGACGCTCGTGGCGGCCGCCCTCAAACTCGGCGTCGAGCCATTCGTCGACAATCATCTTGGCGAGCTCGGAGCCCACGACGCGGGCGCCAAAGGCCAGCACGTTGGTGTTGTTGTGCATACGGGAGAGCTTGGCGCTGAAGGGCTCGGAGCACACGACGGCGCGTACGCCCTCGACCTTGTTGGCAGCCAGGCTAATCCCGACGCCGGTACCGCAGATCAAGATACCCAGGTCGACGTCACCGTTGGCCACGGCCTTGCCCACCTTGTAACCGGCGATGGGGTAGTCGAAGCTCTCGGAGGTGTCGGTGCCATAGTTCACGACCTCGCAGCCGCGCTCCTTCAGGTGCTCGGAAATGATGTTCTTGAGCTCGACGGCGGCGTGGTCGTTACCGATACCGATCTTCATGAGTGGTTCCTCTCTGGTCCGTGCGGCGGAATTGCTAAAGGTTTTACCGCGTTCGACTGCATGATAGCGCGACTTTTGTGTAAACGCTCGGGCGTTTTTTGGTCAAACGCTTTAGCATGCAACAAGACCTGCTTTTCATGAATGAATGCCGCCAGTTTGTGCTTGAGCGCCGTCCGCCGGAACCGTGGTTGCGGTTTTTGATGCATTGTTATCAAATAAAGGAGCTAACTTTTTTGAGAGACCAGCCCGTTATGCAAGCAGGAGATACCTATGCCTACCGATTCCCTTCGTGATGCCGCGTTTTGCGATGTTTTGAACCGCGAGCTTGTCTGTGCGCTCGGCTGCACCGAGCCTATTGCCGTTGCCTATGCAGCGGCGTTGGCGAGCCAGACGCTCGGTTGCGAACCCGATCATATGGACGTTGCCTGCTCGGGCAACATCATCAAGAACGTTAAGAGCGTGACCGTGCCCAACTCGGGCGGTATGCACGGTATTGAAGCTGCAGCCGTGCTGGGTGCCGTGGGCGGTGACGCCAAGAGCGCGCTTGAGGTGCTCGAGAGCGTTAACGATGAAGACCGCGCTCGTGTGGCCGAGCTCCTCGCCGACGCCGGCTACTGCGATGTGTCGCTTGTCGAGGGTGTGCCCAACCTCTACATCAAGGTGACTGCGACGGCCGGGGGCCATACCGCGGTCGTCGAGATTACCGATCACCACACTAATGTCACGTGCCATACGCTCGACGGTATTCCGGTATGCGGCAAGTCGGCGGGGGAGTGCGCCGCCTGCGCCGAGCGCGTGGTGGCCGAGCGTGCGGCAGATAACGCCGATACGCCCATGTCCATTGATTCCATCATCGACTTTATCGAGGACGGTGACATTGAGGGCGCCCGCGCTGCCGTTGAGCGTCAGATTGAGCTGAATGGCGCAATCAGTGCCGAGGGCCTTGCGCACGCTTGGGGCGCCGAGGTGGGTCGTACGCTGCTGGGTGCTCGTGCCGATGACGTCGCCTGCCGTGCCCGTGCCCGTGCGGCCGCCGGGTCCGACGCCCGCATGAACGGTTGCGCGCTGCCGGTCGCCATTGTGTGCGGCTCGGGCAATCAAGGCATTACCTGCGCATTGCCCGTCATGGAGTATGCCGAGTACCTGCGTTGCGACCACGAGCGTCTGGTACGCGCCGTGATGCTGTCCGATCTTATCGCCGTGCATATCAAGAGCTATATTGGTGCGCTTTCGGCGTTTTGCGGTGCTATTTGCGCCGCGTGCGGCGCCGGCGCTGCGATTACCTGGCTGTGCGGTGGCACGCGCGAGCAGATTGGCGCGACGGTCTCGAATACGCTCGGTAACGTGGGCGGCATCGTGTGCGACGGCGCCAAGGCGAGTTGTGCCGCCAAGATTTCGGCTGCCGTCGATGCGGCGATTCTGGGACATGACATGGCCATGCAGGGGCGTGGCTTCCGCGCCGGCGAGGGTTTGATCCAGGATACCGTCGAGCAGACGATTGCCAGCATGGGCTACGTGGGCCGTGTGGGTATGAAGGACACCGACGTCGAGATCCTCAACATCATGATCGGCAAAACCCAAGTGTGCTAGGACAGTTCGTCGGCTACTTGGTGTTCGTAGAAGGCTTCTACTACGGCGTTAAAGTCGCGGGCGAAGCCTTCCATGGTTCCGCGCCAGGTGACTCGGTTGGGCTTGCCCTGGCCTACATAGGCAGTCTGAATGCCGCAGGCGGGGTTAGGGAAGTCGCGTTTGGGATCGTTGCCCACCATAAGGACCTCGTGCGGTTCGAGCCCCATCACCTGAAGCTGCTCTAGATAGTAGGTGGCATCAGGCTTGCAGCGGGTGGCGTTTCCCATGTGCGTGACGAGCTCAAAGGGGGCGTCGGCCAGGTCGCCCCAACCCATGCGGCACTCGATGGCCCCCTGCGGAAAGCTGGGGTTGGTAAAGAGCGCGCAGCGCAGCCCTGCGTCCTGTACGGCCTGAAGCGCGGCGTGTGCGCCCGGCATGGCATGGGCGTTGATGAGTTCGTCATTCTTGTACGGAAGAACTTCGCGGTCGTAGTAGGTAAACGCCTCGTAGATAAGTGGGTCCGAGAGGCAAATGCCGCATCGGCGCTCGACCTCTTCTTGGTAAAACTCAAGATTGGTGCGATTGTCCGTGCTGCTGCGGCGATTGGCGTTGAGGTCGACCAGGATGGTGCCGAGGCGTGCCATCGTGCCACCGCGGCTGCGGCGCCCGATATCCGCGAGCATCGAAGAGACATCCTTAAAATAGCGAAGGATGAACGCGTTGAGGTTGATGCTAAGAAGCGTTTCGTCCATATCGAAAACGACTGCTTTGAGCACGCGGGCACCTTTCTCGAAAAATCGATCTAGAATCGTATGTCTGGGATACTTTACTCCAAAGCCGTATGCCCAACTGCTTATCGTCAGCTTGTGGAGACAGTCGTTCACAAGATTGCGAAAAAGTCTCCATACGAGTAAAAAATGGCAGTTCACGCTTGAAATCGAACTCATTTCCCCGTAACCTATACGAACGTGATTGCATAAGCGTCACATTAGTATCTGTCGGCTCCCGAGTGTTCCTAAACGTTGTGTGCTTGTCGCACCCTTCTGTAGGTCCTAGCAATCGGGGCCCCGTAGTTCGAAAGGGGTCCACCTTTGAGTGAGATTCAGAACTCGTCCATTTTCTCTCTTGACGATGTCAACGAGGAGGAGATGAACAACCTCATCGACGGTACGATTACCGACTTTGATGAGGGCGATCTCGTTAACGGCACTGTCGTTAAGATCGAGCATGACGAGGTGCTCGTTGACATCGGATTCAAGTCCGAGGGCGTTATCCCGGTCCGCGAGCTGTCCATCCGCAAGGACGCTAACCCTGCAGACATCGTTGCACTCGGTGATCCCATCGAGGCTCTGGTTCTCCAGAAGGAGGACAAGGACGGTCGTCTGGTCCTGTCCAAGAAGCGTGCCGAGTACGAGCGTGCTTGGAACCGCATCGAGGAGAAGTTCAACTCCGGCGAGAACGTCGAGGGCGAGGTTATCGAGGTTGTCAAGGGCGGCCTGATCCTCGACATCGGCCTGCGTGGCTTCCTGCCCGCTTCCCTCGTCGACCTCCGTCGCGTCAAGGACCTCACCTCCTACATGGGCACCCGCATCGAGGCCCGCGTCATCGAGATGGACCGCAACCGCAACAACGTTGTCCTCTCCCGTCGCGTCGTGCTCGAGGAGTCCCGTAAGGCCGAGCGCTCCGAGATCCTGTCCAAGCTCAAGTCTGGCATGCGTCTCCAGGGCACCGTTTCCTCCATCGTCGACTTCGGCGCCTTCGTCGACCTCGGCGGTATCGACGGCCTCATCCACATCTCCGAGCTCTCCTGGAACCACGTCAACCATCCTTCCGAGGTTGTCAAGGTCGGCCAGGAGGTCGAGGTCGAGGTTCTCGACGTCGATCTCAACCGCGAGCGCATCTCCCTGGGTCTCAAGCAGACCACCGAGGATCCGTGGCGCGCACTGGTCAAGAAGTATCCCGTCGGCGCTATCGTCGAGGGCACTGTGACCAAGCTTGTCCCGTTCGGCGCTTTCGTCGATCTGGGCGAGGGCATCGAGGGCCTGGTGCACATCTCCGAGATGGCCAACAAGCACGTCGATCAGCCTTCTCAGGTCACCCACGTGGGCGACAAGGTTCAGGTCAAGGTCATGGAGATCGACCTCGACCGTCGTCGTATCTCCCTGTCCATGAAGTCCGCTGCTGAGACTCTGGGCGTCGAGATCGAGGTTACCCCGCTGCCTTCCGAGAAGAAGGACGAGGAGACTGACGCCGAGTAAATCGGTTTGACGATCACTTGTTTTAAGGGATCCGTCCGTAATGGACGGGTCCCTTTTTGCATTAAAGGCTTTAGCCTGTGCGGGGCGCGCAGCGC
>NZ_QSFY01000013.1:0-60887 GCF_003467965.1 Collinsella sp. AM42-18AC | reverse complement strand
GACGACGGCCCCTACCGCCTCGCGACCGCCCTCGACGACCGGATGGCCGTGTCGGCCTCCGCATCGGGCTGCTCGCTGTCCTCGGACGCGGGCGCCCTCTACCTCGAGCGCGACGGGGCGACGGGCCTCTACAGGATCTCCTCGGGCGGCCTCCTGCTGACCGAGTCGGGCAACCGGGCGGTGCTGGCCGAGGCGGACGGCTCCGCCTCGCAGCTGTGGCGCGCCTCGGACCTGGGCGGAGGCCGCCACTCGTTCACGTCCGCCTCCGGGCTGGCGCTGGACGACCGGGGGCAGCGTACCTCGGAGGGCAACACGGTATGGCTCTACGAGCCCAACGGGGGCCCGCCCAGGCGTGGGTCCTTACCTAGCCTGCAAGACCCTTTAAATACATTTTGACAATCTCCCGACATGATTCAGGGAGAAGCCTTCTTACTAATTTCTTGGTATAGAAAATTATTCCACGCTCTCGCCTTTTATACATACACTCAACGGAATGCCAACCACCTTCGACATATGCGTCAATATAGAGCTGTCTGTCTTTTGGAAGAGCGCTCGGGTGGCGGAGCTGATCGTTGCCCTTAGCGATATCGTCAAATTCGACAGGGTACAAGTCCAGAGCCTTGCTGGATTCAATAAACTCCCTGCCGCGTTCGTTATTCACCAGCAGGCAGGAAACGCCCTTCATCTGATTGAACTTCTCGGCATCCTTCAGGACGTCGGGCCTGTTTACATCGACGCCCCAAAAATCGCCGATAGTAAGATCGCCGGCGCGAAATTTCCCTGCATAGGGGCACCTATAGCAGCTGTCGCGAAGCGTCTTGAGGTTCAAGAACATGTCGTAGTAGGGGGATTTCGACGCAGGAATGGTGACCTCTCTTCCGTTCTCAAGAAAAAGAAAAAGAAGGAGAGAGTTGCCCCACCCCTCGCGCTTGCACCTAAACCGGAAATCAACCACGGGAGACCCAAGCTGTTTGCCATAGCCCTCAACGCAGTCCGCGAACATGCGGCCGGAAGGGACGCCGTGGCAGACCAGGTCAACGGTTGTCAGGTTCCCATAATCGCGTCCGAGAAAGCCCCTAAGGCCGGCGACTTGGCAGGGTGTTCCGCAGAACAGGACCTGCCTGCCCTCACGAAGATCCGCCTTAACATCGGCAAAGCAAACTCTAGCATCGCTCTGCACGTATTTTGAATTAAGAAGCGGGCGAAGCTCATCAACGCTCGCCGCACGACGGTGCAACACTCGAAGCGTATTCCCCTCACGCTCATAAGCAGCACCATATGCGACGCCGCCAGAAGAAATAAGCTCACGCGCAACGGCACCGAAGACTCCGCCAGAAGCGGACTCCGAGACATCATCCCTACCGGCAGCGGCAAAGAACGGTCCAGCGGAATTGGAGCCTATCCCCCGGTTGAGGCCGCACGCCCTCGTGCAGGCGCCGCAACCGATACATAGATCGCCGTCAATTACAGGAAGAATGAACCCGTCCTTGCCCTCGGACATGGCGATGGCGCCTTTCGGGCAAGCGGCGGCACACGCCCCGCATCCGCAGCAATGCAACGGTGACTCAAACAGAGTGGGAACTTCGCCCCTTTTCACGGTAGACATGCAGTTATCCCCCTATTTGCAAGCCGAAATGAACTTGCGCAGAATATCGGCGTTCATATAAACGGAAAAAGCCAGCGCAATTGCCAGGCAGGCGATCGAGCTTAAGATGCCCGCACCGTAAGCGGACAGATAATAGAAAACGAATACGCCGACAATTGAAACTAAAGTTAAAACCTGCTCAACCCGGTCTTCGACAAGCTTCGTAAACTTAGTGACCTTAATTCTGCGGTACTCATTAACCACGATCATCGCCAAAAGCGTTGCAACAGATGCACCATAAAGACCGAAGTGCGGAATCAACACAACACACAGAACGGCGCAAAGGGCTGCAGACACCGCAGTGGTAGTACCCATAATTCCGGTTTCCTTATGTGCGGTAAAGATGCCACCGTAAAAGCCGGAGATGTTGCTGAAGTACGTCGCCAGGAGCAATATCGGCACATACAGCAGGCCCTCACCGAATGAACCCTTAATCAGGATGCCGTACACGAGGGGCATAAGCGCAGACATAAGCAGAACGACGCTCATCATGAAACGCCTTAGCGCACGATACACAGAGTTATAGAAAGTCGACTCGTCCTCATCGGAGTTGAGGACGCGCGCCGAGCTCTCCTTCCAAGATTGATAGAAGAAGCCATACACCTGGTCCATGACACCGGGGAACTTGTAAGAGACGGCGTACACGCCGGCGGCAGAAGCACCGAGCGTATTCATGATAATCAGCCTGTCTAGCAGGTTGTTAATAGTCCAGGAAACCTTGTTGGGAATGAGCGGAAAGGAATAGCGTAGGAGGTCTCGAGCATAGGAAATGGAGAAAGCCGACGGATCGATATAGCGCCAGAGCTTCCGCATGACCATGAACACGAGGGCAACGCCGCCCTGCGCAATAACCGTGGCGGAAAGCATGCCCACAACGCCCCAACGCAGAACAGCGATAAACAGAACGTTTAGCACGATGGTAAGAGCGCTCGCAGTGAAATTCATGACGGAGTAACCCACGGTATCCCCGAAACCACGTAGGACCGCAGAAGCCATCTGCAGAAGCGCGCCAGCGACAACAAGGCCCACGACCCAGCCAAGATTTTCTGGCATAAATAGCAACCAGACGAGAATCGCCAAGACCGCAAAGCACGCGCAGCCAGCAAGAAGAACAGCACAAGACGCGGTCACGGCCTTAGACCGATCACCATCGGTGCGACAATCGATGAGGAACCGAAACAGTGCTTCATCCATAAGTAGGGAGACAGCAGGAACGCAGAACAGGGCGATAGTATTGATGTAGTCGACGGTACCATAGTCGCCAGTGGAAAGAACTGAGGTATAGAGCGGCAGCAAAAGAAACGAAACAAGCTTGGTTGCCATTCCGCCCACCGCAATAATGCCAGTGTTCTTAATAAGCCGACGCGTCTCCCCCATTACGAAAGCGCCTTTCTAAGATAAGCACAGGAATGCTCCCGCAGAGAATCCAGGCGAGAGTCCACGTCACTCCACTCACAAGGGACAATATCGTCGGCGCACATAACATCGACGCAACGGTCAGACAGCCCGATATTACTCAGCAAGTCGCGCATACGCGCACCAGACTTATCAGTCGCATATACGCGGAAGGGCCTATGAAAGAGAACTGAGAATACAGTTGCATGAAAGGAATTGGTAAGAATAAGGCTTGCGTGCGCAATAAGCGAGACGAACTCCTCAGGGCCAACACCAAACAGGTTAATAGAATTTGGGATATCTAGGTTTTTATCAGATATGTAAGCAACCTTCATGCCCGTTGCTTCCGTCATCGCGACGGTGCTCTCAATAAGTTCGGGGCACTTGCGTAGTAGATACATAAATATATATTCACCCTGCAAAACATCTTTATATGCCATATCTGCGTAGTCGTCAGAATCCAACAAAAGTGTGGGATCTAAGACAACATCTATAGGCGCATCGACAAGGGGCTGAAATAACGGAATCGTCTCCTCCTCGCGAACAGACAAGAAATCAAACCTTGAGAGCAACTCGGATACAAGCTGTTCATCAAAATTCTCAGGTCTAAAGTAAGTGTGCGCAAGACTGGGAGCGTAAGCGACTCGACGTCTATCTCCAGCGAATGAAAGGAAATAGGGGCCAACAACACCTTGTGTACAATCGAGATTCCAAATTTGATCGCTACCACAAATAAAGCAATCAAACTGATCCGCAAGCTCGCACATCTCCTCTTCATTTTGCCAGCGATAAGACTTCTTCGTCATGCCGAAATATTTATTTGAAAAATCCTCGAATGCAGTCTTTCTTGACAAATACCTATTTAAACAGCGCAATGTTCGCAGCGTAGCCTTTGGATGTCGGAGCTGAAGCAGCTTATACTGTTCATAATCGTGAGAACGGTAGTCGATAATTTGCACTTCATGTCCCATATTTTCCAAAACCACTTGAAGCGCATGAGACTGAAGCGCAGACCCGAAGTTCAATGCGCCGTGAAAAGTAATCGTTCCGATTTTCATTATTTATCTGTTCCTGTTCACCCAAATATTAATTGCATCTGAAACACTAAGCCCAGAACCCCCCTGCGCCGCAAGGGCAAGAGAAGCGAGAAGATAACGGTTATAATCCGAAGAACGAAGAGATCTCTCGATATCCCTCCATCTGCCGTTTAACGATGTGTTCTTCGTCTTAAAATCATCAATTGAATTAAACGTGTCGCAACAACAAGCAAACATTGTTTTACGCGCGCTGTTGTCCAAGGCAACGGTTCTCCCAAGCAAAAGCGGCCCGAACAGAGGAAGAATACGATCGAAGTCTTCCTGAGAGTAAGAAATTCCAAGCTCCGAACGATAAGAAATCAATTCATCGAGAACCCAATACGAATCAAGGCCCTTAACATTAGTAGGGGTAGACTGCATAATGGATCCAGGACGGATTCGGTAATAATAGCCGCTCAAATCATAACAAGGCTCATCCTTGAAGAAAGAATCAATCCATAACGGATGAATCAGATCTTCATACCATGCGCCTACGGGAAAACCTAGTCGATTCCAGACTTCACGACGATATAGTCTGCCCCACGGCACCATCCAACTAGCTCTATCGTTCTCTATCTCGCCAACCAAACCATCATCAGACATATATCTAAAAGTCGATGTAACGAAATCCGCAGATGTTTGAACGAGCCTGCTCCACATAGCCTCAAGATACCCTGGCCCGATCATGTCATCAGAATCCACGAACATGATGTACTTACCGCGAGAAACCCTAAGACCCGCATTGCGCGCTGCGGAAAGACCGCCGTTTACCTGGTGAATTACAAGAACATTGGGCATTAATCCATACGAATCGGCTATAGCACCAGAATCGTCTTTAGACCCATCATCGACAATAATAACCTCAAACTTGCCAGAAAACTCCTGAGTCACAATGGAGTCTAGACAGGGTTTGAGGTATTTCTCAACGTTATACACAGGCACAATAATAGAAATGTCGTAAGATACGCTTTCCTTAAAAACAATCGGCATGAACATATTGGACGGTCTCTGGGAAACCATACTCAGCTTCGCCTTAGACGCATAGGTTATAGCATCGGAACGACGACTTAACCTGAGTAAACCATCATAAATAGGGCTGGAAAGTAAAAGTTTTATGACTTTCTTAATTGAATTAAGAATCTGCAACAATTGACTCCTCCCATCTTCAAAGTCGAATAAAGATGCATTTCCATCGATTCGGACATTTTAGTCATGATGCCCTATCATGCAATCAACAAGACCAATCGCAGACAGCACCCCATAGAGGAATAGGCTACAAACAATAAATCACAAACGTAAGCGTCTATGGCCTCACCCAGAACATGGGGACGTTGGAGATCTTCTTTGAAAAAAGTGCGAAGACCAGCTTCTAAGCATCAACCGAAATAACTAAAGCCCTAGGAATGAATACACCGCACGACAGAACCAAGTCCTCTATGTCGGTTCAATCGTAAATGCTCGCCACTTAGTCGAAAGCTAAGGACAGGCTTGGTCAAGAATAATAATGCTCCATCTAAAGATATTAGTAAAAAGCAATAATGACCTGCATTATAGAAAGAGACGACGGAGGCATTTAAAGCTGCTTAGTATGTGCCGAGCAGCAAAAGAAACGATACTGCAATTTGACAAAACAAGACCATGAATATAGTCCGGACAATTGCTGATTCGCCTCTGATACTCGCTTTTAATTGTTTTATCAAATTGTCTTTTCACCTCTTTATCCACTTCACAATGCCAAAGAACTTCATCAAGATCACAATAGTGTCGACAGATACCCCTATTGGCATTTTTGACTGAATCGCTCGACCATTCACTCGCATAGCGAATCAATTCGTCGCTTACAAAGCTCCAATCAGTTATCTGATCTTCTTTAAACTGCTTCGTACTATTAGCGTCATGCTGACGATAGTAGTAAAGCGGTTCGTCAATGTGAAATAAACTCTTTGCAATATCGAAAACAGGAAGAAGTTGGCAAAGATCCTCACCGTGCATAAGGCCAACTCGTTTCGAGTACCACTCGTCACTGGCAAATAAATCTCTCCGAATGACCTTATTCCAAACACTATTGAAATCGCATCCGCACAACAGGCTTTTAACAGCATTAAATGACTCACCCGTATGCATACCAGAACAGATATCAACTTTTAACGAGGGTTTTATAGGCATCAATCCCATAGTGAAATCAAATGAAATGATATCAGCACCAGTCGAGGCAATTACATCGCATACCTTTTTAATGCAACCTTCAAGAAGAGCGTCATCGGAGTCGAGCGAAAGAATATAACGCCCACTTGCCTCGCGAAGACCGTCTCGTCGTGCAGCGAGAAGACCTTCGTTGTCCTTGTGAATAACGAAAGCTCTCTCGCGCTTGTTGCAATAAGCATCGCAGATCTCAGGAGATCCATCGGTGGAACCATCATCCACAAGAATCACCTCAAAAGAGCCGGTTCCTTGAATATCAATAGATTCCAGACAAGCGGGGAGAAAACGCTCGGTGTTATATACCGGTACAACAATACTGATGTCAGGCGTTTCGTCATGCATAAATAACTCCTAATAGTGCCGACGAATACGGAAAAAGATCGCAACTGCCGCCATATACAAACGTAATGACAAAATAAAACACGAAAAATAAAACACCCAGAGTCCCAGTTAGAAACCGCTCTCTGCCAAGGTTTTCAGACAAAAAGGGGTAAACAAAACCTGAAATGAAAAGAAAAGGGAAACTCAGTCGAATTAGCTCAGGACTGATGCTCGCAAGTTGAGCGAATAGGGAAGAAATTATGCCGCTGCTCGTATAGAAATTAAGCGTCCATCGATCGAAGCTCGTGATCAAACCCTTACTGCCTAACATCCATATAGCAAGGCAAAATAGAAAATAAATAAGCATTGTGGTATTAAATGAGCCCATTCCAGCGTGTTTGATCTGAAAGCTATATGACGACGTAAATAGAGATACGATCTCCATTACATCCGGGCCAATCATAATCACGCAAATAGTAAAAATGATAACGCCAACGCATGCAAGAAGTGCAACGGTCTTATACGAACGTTCGCGCCCGCGGTTGAAGCATGAAATATAAATAATCCAAATAAAAAGTCCCATGATAGACATCTTGTGAAAGCCAACTGCAAGAAACAAAAAAACAATAGCGGGGCCGCGTTTCTCGCGGAACAGCTCATAGACCATCATGACGAGCATACTAGTAGCAATACATTGCCTAATTATGTTTAACGTATAACCAAACACAACGAAACAAAGAAAGAAACCTACGATAGGATACCCGCGAGGATACAACTTTCTAACAACTAAAATATAGGGAAGGAGAACGATGGCTTCACAAAGAAAAAGAACAGCGTGGAAATCACCAGTCAGTCTTCCCAGAATCCAGAAGAGAATCACGAATAGCGGCTCTTGATCTGAGCAAGCACCCATAGCACCTGTGAGCGAATAATACTGCGAGGCATAAAAACACCTGAGGGGATATGCCGAGGTATCGGTACCGACAGATGCATCACGCAACCCCGCCACCAAGCAAAGGGGGAGAACCGAAATAACCGCAAGAAGAAAACTGACGTGCTTATTAGTTATCTTTACCGAAAAATATAGCAATACAATATGGGACACAAAGGCAATGAAGTAGATTGGCATCTCTACACCTGCTTTGTATATCGTTTGTAAACTGTTGATTTTCCTCCGGTTGAAACCGTGTCGAAAACACCAACATAACAGTTAAAACCATCTTGAAAGTAAATGTTATACAAAAAGCCGCCGTGGCATTCAGTAACGTTAAACAAATGCGCGCTAGTCGAAAAAATCATCTTATCAACCTTTAATTATAGGAGTTACCCGATTGCCTTACCAGAAATTGCAGCATATAACGCATAGAAAGCGTTATGAACCCTAGGAGAGATAGAAAAGAGAGCACAACGCAGTCTCCATTTTGAACAAGCATATGGGTTCTTCGATGCCCTCCAAGCAAGCCCTCGAGCATTCCTCAAATAATTCTGGGCCTCAGCCTTATCATCAAATCCGTCCGGATCAACCCTCATTGCAACGCGGAGCGTACAGAATGACTGGAAGCACTCAAACTCGCCCTGAAATTCAGGCTCGGCAAATTGTCGAACGGTCTCAATAGCCCTGTCCATGTCTTTAGCATGCTTGGAACCCTGGTTCTTGAGCGTCGTAATGGAGCCAGGTCTCGTCACGTATGCATAGAAGCACGCATCAGAGAATGCAACCTTTTGAACTTTGGAACAAATGTTAGCAATTACACCCATGTCTTCGAAGAGCTGCCCCTCAGGAAAGACAAGGTCGCTAATAAGAGATCGTTCAAAGAGCTTTCCGCAAGCAGAACCACTCTCACCGGTTAATAAAAGAAGTTTTCGAAAATGCTCAATTCCAGATTCAACATGGAATTCTACATTCTGACCTATCTTATAGTTATCAAGGACAGGCGTCTTCGCAAAGGAGCCGATAACGAGCGGAACTTGATACTTGTCAGCCGCTTCGACCATCAACTCAACAGTTCGCGAATCGATCAAATCGTCCCCATCAACATACATGACATAATCACCGTGGCACCTTTGAGTACCAAAGTTACGCGCAGAAGAAAGACCGCCGTTCTCCTTATGCAAAATCTTAAATCGCGTGTCTGACCCAACGGCATCTTCAATAAGGTCGATAGTATTATCAGTACATCCATCATCTACGATAATATATTCGATATTCGAATAAGTCTGACCAAGCAATGAGTTTACGCAAGGAAGCGCGAACATACCCACGTTGTACACGGGGACAATGACACTAACCAGAGGCTTATCAATATCAGAAGCCATATATCTAGGACCTCCTGAGAAAATAACGATATATCAACGCTCTAACGGAATTCGGCATCAGACAGACGGCGGCATGCGGCAAATAAGAACAGAAATAATCACGTTTTGTGAAATAGCCACGCTCAACTTGAGCCTGCTTAAATGCTTTAGCGTACTTAAGATACTGCGAGCCGCCCCTGCGAGCATAGAAATCCTCACTAACGCGCATCGCAACAAGCGGTTCGCTCAGGTTATCCGCCTTGCAGCCACATGCGAGCATCCTGTTAAAAAGGTCCCAATCCTCAAAGTAGAGAAAGTCGGAACTGTAGTTACCAGCCTCCATAACTTTCGACTTTCTAAACGTCATGGGAGGGTGACGAAAGGGATTTCGCCTTTTGGAATAAGAGCGTATAGCATCGATGCCCTTGGGAAGGTCAGTAGCCGCAACAGGTTCATTGGGAGACGTGACGAATTCGATAACATCGCTTCCGACCATATCGAGCCCGCTATCAATAGCGGCAAGCTGTTTCTCCATACGATCTGGACGAGCAATATCATCAGTGTCCATACGAGCAACAATTTCGTTAGAGCAAGCGACCACGCCTTGTCGCAGCGCGTAGCCAAGCCCATGGTTTTTGTCATACGAAACAAAATTGAACAGTCCGGGATAAAGGGAGTCATAATTTTGGAGCACGTCTTCAAGCTCTTGCGTGAGGGGACCATCCTTGACCATGACAATCTCGGCAGGAGAGACCGTTTGGTTCAACATACTGTCTAAAGCTTGAACTAAATAGGCAGGATTTTCTTTTTTGTAAATGCTCATCAACACACTGTAGGAAGAAGTAAGGTTTGTCGGCATCTATCGTCCCGTTCTCTTCTTACCAAACATAGCCCCGAAGGTACCAGTAAAGCACTTCAAATCCATAGCAAAACAACGGTTTTGGACATAGCGAAGCTCAATCTTCTGACGCAGGCCGCTCTCAAAGGTTGCCTCGTTACGATCGGTTGCCTGCCACAGACCAGTAATGCCGGGCCGGACAGAGAGCAGCTCAGCTTTTTCTTCGTCGGAAAAATGCTGTTCAAGCTCATCCCTTGTAATGGGACGCGGCCCAATGACGGAGAGGTCGCCGTTCAGTACATTAAGGAACTGCGGCATCTCGTCAATGGAGCACTTACGAATATACTGACCAACCCTAGTAATGCGGGGATCATCGTCGACCTTGCGCTCGACTTCCCATTGATGAAGCTGCTCAGGGCTCAGGTACTTACGCACGTCGTTTGCGTCGGCGACCATGCTACGAAGCTTAAAAATCTTGATTGTCTTTCCGCCCTTGCCAACGCGCTCTTGCGTATACATAGGACTGCCGGGCGATTCAAGACTAATCAGCGCGCACACCACAGCAAGAGGAATAAGCAGCAGCACACTCATCAAAAGACTGAACACCAGGTCAAACAGTCTCTTAATAAAGCGATAGCCAAGCGTACCACTCGGTTTAATCTCTTTAATAGCCAGTGCGTCCCCCACGGATACACAGCTCTCTGTTACTTCTTTAGCAGCCACAATAAAACTCACGTTCCTGTCCCCAGGAACCCCCCCCCATCTATGAATCCAAAAACCAAATGAATTGCCGGCGCAACGTCTCCCTTATGTTTTGCTGGGAACGTCAAGCGGTAGCAGCTCCCTAAAAGCGGAGCCGCCTTCGCCCACGTCCACCAGGCACCAGCGTTTATGACGGTCAATCTTCTTTACGCGGGCCTCTTGCCCCACCAAGGGCCCCTGCTCAATGAGCAACACGCCGTCTTCTATGCGCGCTACGCTGTTGCGCACCACGCCGTCGTCGTCCAGCACACTGCGGTACCAATCCTGCGCATCGTCCGGCATGGGCATGTACGCCCGCTCCCTGCTGCCGGCAATGCGACAGCCAAAGCTCAACTGGCCCAAAGCCCTATCGAGCGCGGCGGCATCGTGCGTAGCGACGAAGAAATATTCCTTGTACATGAGTTTGGTTTGGAGCGACCATGCGCCGTCCCGCTTAAACCAGAACTCCTTTTGCATCACAAAAGCGTCCTGCATCAGCTCGTGCGGGATAATGCGGCGGACCTTTTCGCAGGTCTCACGCTCTTTTCCATTGGAGGTGTGAACCAGATACCAGCGGACGCGACCGTGCTGGCTGTTGGTGGTGACGCCGTTAAATGCGCCTGGCAGCTGCTCTTGGCGCCGTGCCGTCTGTTCCATGTTCTCGCCCCCTCTTTTGGCTTTGCGACGCACGCAAATGCAGGGGCGTTTAGAACAGGCTTCTCGCTCGCAGCTAGGCGCAGTCGCAAAAGTACAGTTTTTTGTATCTTTCGACAGACGACATTATACGAGCAATTAATCAGCGTTTGCCCAGATTACGCAAAATGTACTGCTAGTAGGTACATCTCCATACCCCTCTACAAAAACCTGTACCTTTTTGTGCAACAAAAAAAGCCGCTCAACCAGCGGCTTTCTTATTTTGGCATGAAAAAAGCGACCGCCCTGTGTGGACGGTCGCCTTTGTTAATTGTTGTGAAGTTTGCCTTAGGCGCGGGTCTTGATTTCCTCGATCACCTTGGCAACAAACTCGTCAACGCTCATCTGAACGGTCTCGTTGGAGCGATCGCGGACGGAGATGTTGCCGGCCTCGACCTCCTTCTCGCCCAGGATGAGCATATAGGGCACGCGGTCGATGCTGCGGGCCTCGCGGATCTTGTAGCCGATCTTCTCGTCGCGGTCGTCGCAGACCACGCGGATGCCGGCCTCCTCCAGCTTGGCGCAAACCTCGTGGGCGTAGTCGCGGCTCTTCTCGGAAACCGGAAGCGCCTTGACCTGCACGGGAGCCAGCCAGGTGGGGAACTTGCCCGCAAAGTGCTCAATCAGAATACCGATGAAGCGCTCGATGGAGCCAAAGCACACGCGATGCAGCATGATGGGGCGCTTCTTGGTGCCGTCGGCGTCCACGTACTCCAGGTCAAAGTTGAGCGGCATCTGGAAGTCGAGCTGGACGGTGCCGCACTGCCAGGTACGGCCGAGCGAATCCTCCAGGTGGAAGTCGATCTTGGGGCCGTAGAAGGCGCCGTCGCCCTCGTTGACCTCGTAGTCCATGCCCAGCTTCTCCAGAGCGGTGCGCAGGCCCTCCTCGGCGCGTGCCCAGTCCTCGTCGGAACCCATGGAGTCCTCGGGGCGGGTGGAAAGCTCAACGTGGTACTTAAAGCCAAACTTCTGGTACACGGAGTCGATGAGGTTGACCACGCCCACGATCTCATCGGTCAGCTGGTCGGGACGCACAAACAGGTGGGCGTCGTCCTGGTTAAAGCAGCGGACGCGGAACAGGCCGTGCAGGGCGCCGCGCAACTCGTGGCGATGCACCAGGCCAATCTCGCCGGCGCGGATGGGCAGCTCGCGGTAGGAATGCGGCTTGGAGGCGTACACCAGCACGCCGCCCGGGCAGTTCATGGGCTTAATGCAGTACTCTTCGTCGTCGATGACGGTAGAGTACATGTTGTCCTTGTAGTGGTCCCAGTGGCCCGAGGTCTTCCACAGCTGCTTGTTCATGATGAGCGGCGTGGAGATCTCCACGTAGCCGGCCTTGTGGTGGATTTCGCGCCAGTAGTCCAGCAGGGTGTTCTTAAGGATCATGCCGTTGGGCAGGAAGAACGGGAAGCCGGGGGCCTCGTCGCGCATCATAAAGAGGTCCATCTCGCGGCCGATCTTGCGGTGGTCGCGCTTCTTGGCCTCCTCCAACATGTGCATGTGCTCGTCGAGCTCTTCCTTGGTGGCAAAGGCGACGCCGTTGATGCGGGTGAGCATCTTGTTGTCCTTGTCGCCCTTCCAGTAGGCGCCCGAGACGCCGGTGAGCTTAAAGGCCTTCAGCGCCTTGGTGTAGCAGATGTGGGGGCCGACGCACATGTCGATGTAGTCGCCCTGCTGGTAGAAGGTGATGCGGGCGTCGTCGTCCAGGTCGCCGATGTGCTCGACCTTGTACTTCTCGCCGCGCTCCTCCATAAGGGCGATGGCCTCGGCGCGAGGCTTCTCGTACACGGAGAACTTGAGGTTCTCCTTGACGATCTTTTTCATCTCGGCCTCGATCGCGGGGAAGTCGTCCTCGCTGATCTTGACGCCCTCGGGCAGGTCGACGTCGTAGTAGAAGCCGTTGTCGGTCGCGGGACCGTAGGCAAAGTCGGCCTGGGGGTACAGGCGCTTGATGGCCTGCGCCATGATGTGCGCGGCGGAGTGGCGGATGACGTGCGTGACCTCGTCCTGCGGGAGCTCGGCCACCGAACCGTCATTGTAGAGTGCCTTCATGGGTATGTTTTCTCCTCTCGGATGCCTGATGCAAGTGCGTGCGATGCGCTCGGCGTTTTTGACTTGCATCATTATAGGCAGGTTGCCTTGGTATACAAGCGCCCGCCGCACCTTAATGGCACGGCGGGCGATTTTCTACGCATGCTTCATCGTGTGGGGCGGCGCGGGGCGCGTGGCGGCCGTGGGATGCGCGGGGTGCGCGGAGCCCGTGGCTTGCGGCCGGCCCGGCGATGGATGCGTTACTGGATGCGAGTTCGGCAGTAGGGGCAGACCTTCCAATGCGCATCGAGCGGGCGATGGCAGCTGGGACACACGTTGCGAACCTGGGTATCGCACACCGGGCAGACGACGAAGTCCTTCTCGATGGGCGCGCCGCACTGCGGGCAGGTGCCGTACTGGGCAAGCTGGCGCTCGCGCAGGGCCATGTCCAGCTCCTGCTCCTCGCGGTCGGACGCGTAGGAGTGCGGGCGCAAGACCAGGTAGGCGATGAGGCCTACAAACGGGATGAGGGCGATGATGCCCCATGCCACGTAGGCGCTGGCGCCGCGGCGGCGAGCGTCGATGAACACATAGACGACCGACAGCACATACAGGGCGATGATAAAGCCAACGAAGGCATAGACGACGCCCATAAGCTGCGGCGACATGAGCTCGGAGATGTACTTGGACATTACGGGTACCTTTCGGGGTAGTTACAGCTCGAGTTAGTGTAACACGGGGGTTAACGATTTGGCAGGTCGCAGGCATGGTCGGATAGAAACATCTCAATCTGTAACGGGTGGCGGCATCGACCGCGAGCTTGGGTGGTGTTGCCCGCGGTCTAACGAGGTCGACATCCGTGCCGGGTCTCACCTCGTCTGCCGTTGGCGGGTGTTGCGGGGCTGTTCGCCGCATTGCCGCCGCACTGGGGGTGTGCAGACCGTAGGATAGTCGTATTGACAGCCTGTCAACTCGTCTGGGAGGCACTGTGACAGAAACGTTTGATATCGCGATTGTGGGCGCGGGCATCACCGGATGCGCCATCGCGCGGCAGCTCGCGCGGTTTGACCTGTCCATTTGCGTGGTCGAAGCGGCTAACGATATTGCGCTGGGCGCGTCGAAGGCCAATGGCGGCCTGGTGCACGCCGGCTACGATCCGACACCGGGCACCGTAAAGGCGCAGGTCAACGCCCGTGGCTGCGAGTTGTACGGTACGTGGGCGCAGGAGCTGGGCTTTCTGTTCTGCCGCACCGGGTCGATGGTGTTGGGCTTTAACGACGAGGACCGCGCGCATCTGGAGCAGCTACGGTGCAACGGCCTGGCCAACGGAGTGCCCGAGCTGTCGATCGTCGGACCCGACCGCATCCACATATTAGAGCCGCGCGCCAGTGCCAATGCAACGTGCGCGTTATGGTGCCCATCGACTGGGTTTGTCGACCCGTTTGAGGTTGCCATCGCCGCGCTGGAGAACGCAGTTGCCAACGGCGTGACGTTTATGCGGTCTGCGCCGGTGGAGGCAATTGAAGTTGCCGGCTCGGATGACGGAGCCACGCGCTTTACGCTGGCGACGCCCGCCGGAGACGTGCGCTGCCGCTACCTGATCAACGCCGCGGGCAACGGAGCCGCCGACATCTCGCATATGGCAGGCGCCGAGGAGTTCCAGATGGTCTGGCGTCAGGGCAACATCGTGGTGCTGGATAAGGAGCCGCGCACGCTCATGCCGCTCTACCCCGTACCCACGCCGGTGTCCAAGGGCGTTATCGTGACAGGCACTGTGCATGGCAACACCGTGATCACCGCCACGGCTGCCGTGCGCGAACCGGGCGACACGCAGACCTATGCGAGCGATGTGAACGCGCTGCTGACCGGCGCGCGCAAGCTGGTGCCCGACCTGGACACGCGCCGCGTGGTGCGCGCGTTCGCCGGCGGGCGCCCGGTCATTCAAGGTACGAACGACTTTTTTATTGGGCAGTCGGCCGTGGTGCCGGGCCTGTTCCAGGCGGCGGGCATTCAGTCGCCGGGCGTGGCGAGCGCGCCGGCCATTGCCGAACGCATGGAACAGGTGCTGCGCAATGCGGGCGTGACCCTGCGCGAACGTGCCGATTGGGACCCGATCCGCCTTGCGCCGGACGACTTTGACCGCGCGCCGCTTGCGCGCAAGGAAGAGCTCATTGAGTCCGATCCTGCGTGGGGGCAGATTGTCTGCCGCTGCGAGACGGTGCCCGAGGCCGAGATTGTGACCGCGATCCGACGTCGCCCGGGCGCAGTTTCGGTCGAGGGCGTTAAGCGCCGCTGCCGTGCCGGCATGGGTCGGTGCCAAAGTGGCTTTTGCCAGAGCCGTGTGGTGGCGATCCTTGCCCGAGAGCTTGACTGCGACCCCAGCGAGGTATTACTGGAGGACGCCGGATCTTGGCTGGTTGAGGGACCGCTGAAGGGGGTGCGCTAGGATGGCGGAATTCGGATCGAGCACGATTGATTGCGGCGTCGTAGAAGCCGTACAAACGCAAGTCTTTGACGTGGTCGTTATCGGCGGCGGCCCCTCCGGCATGGCGGCCGCGCTGGCCGCGCATAAGGCCGGAGCGCGCGTGGCCATCGTGGAGCGCGAGCAGCACCTGGGCGGCATCCTCCGCCAGTGCATCCACCCCGGCTTTGGCCTGTCGCACTTTAAACAGGAGCTCACCGGTCCTGAGTACGCGCAGCGCTTTATCGACCAGGTGCACGCAACCGACATTGCGCTGTTCCTGAACAGCATGGTGCTTGGGATTGATTCAGGCGAGCCTGCGGAAGACACTGCGGTCCATGCCGTCACGCTCATGAGCCCTGCCGGCATGCTGCAGCTCACCGGGCGCGCGGTCGTCCTTGCCATGGGCTGCCGCGAGCGCACCCGCAGCGAGATCAAGATTCCCGGTAGCCGTCCCGCCGGCGTATTTACGGCCGGCTTGGCGCAGCGATACATCAATATCGAAAACCTCAAACCCGGCTCGCGCGCCGTCATTTTGGGTTCGGGCGATATCGGGCTTATCATGGCACGTCGCTGCACGCTCGAGGGGATTTCGGTCGAGGGCGTGTACGAGCTCATGCCGTACGCCAACGGCCTGCGCCGCAATGTGAAGAACTGCCTGGACGACTTTGACATTCCGCTGCACCTGTCCACCACGGTCACGCGCGTGATCGGGCACGACCGCGTGGAGGCCGTCGAGGTAAGCCAGGTCGACGAGCGCCTGGCGCCCATTCCGGGGACCGAGCGCGTTGTTCCGTGTGACACACTGCTGCTTTCGGTGGGATTGATTCCCGAGAACGAGCTTTCGGTTGCCGCGGGCGTGGAGCTTGACCCACGCACGCGCGGCGCCGTAGTTGACCAGAGCCTCCAGACAGGCGTGCCGGGCATCTTTGCCTGTGGCAACGTGCTGCACGTGCACGACCTGGCCGACAACGTGACGACCGAGTCCGAGCGCGCCGGTGCAGCCGCGGCGGCGTACGCGCTGGGTGGCGGGGCCGAAACGAACGCGGTCGCGGACACGAGCTGCGAGCTCACGGTCTCCCCTGCCGGCATTGCGGGCTACGCGCTGCCGGGACGCATTACGGCTGTGGCGCTCACCAAGCTCAACTTCCGCGTACGCCGGCCGGTCGATACCGCTCGAGTACGCATCTTGGCCAACGGCGAAGAAGTGTTTGCGGGCAAAGTCCGCGCGTTTAAACCGAGCGTCATGGAAAGCTTCCCGCTGCCGGCTAAGGTGATTCAACGCGCACTCGACCTGGGTGCCAGCGAAATCGTCCTGTCCGTCGATCCCGTTGAGGAGGCATAGCTCATGAGTACGAATGTGACCGAGACGCTGCAGTTCAACTGCACCACCTGCCCATCCGAGTGCCTCCTGACCGTAGAGGTGGAGCACGACGCCAATGGCACCGTGGTGGAAGTGCGCTCCGTAACCGGTAACAACTGCCCGCGCGGCGATACGTTCGCACATCAGGAGCTCACCTGCCCCATGCGCGTGCTCACAACGACCGTGGCCGTCTCCGGCGGCGACGAAGCCCTACTCCCCGTCCGCACGGCCGAAGCCATCCCGCTAGAACTCCACGCCCAAGCCATGAACCTCATCCGAGGCCTAGTCGTCAACGCCCCCATCCGCATGGGCGACGTCGTGCTGGAAGATCTTCTCGACACCAACATTGACCTAGTCGCCAGTATGGACATCGACCCAGCCTAAGAAGCAAATTTGGGACGGGCTCTTTTAGCTGCTTTTGCAAGGAGTGTCCCGAAGTGCCGGCATAAAAGGAACGTCCCTATGTGCCGGGCTTGGGATACCATGGTGGCAGCCTAGCGAAAGGATGTTTCATGGCACATGTCGATGACCAGCGCGTGGCGCGCGTGCTCGATGCGCTCGAGGCTCAGCACCCCGGCGCACAGCTGCTCGTAAACGACCCGTGGTCAATCTATTACCTGACCGGCTTTTATGCCGATATGTTCGAGCGTTTTTGCGGCGTGCTACTCGTGCGCAATGCCGAGCCAGTGATCTTGGTCAACGCCCTGCACCAGCTGCCAGAGTATGACAATGCCCGCGTTGCCTATCACACCGATACCGACGTCGTGACCGACGCCATCACTCGCGAGGTCGATCCGACCAAACCGCTCGGCATCGACACCGTCATGCGCTCCGGCTTTTTGATGCCGCTCATGGAGCGCCACGCCGCCAGCGAGTTTTTCCTGGGTGACTTTGCCGTCACCGCCGCACGCACCTACAAAGACGCTACCGAGCAGGAGCTTATGCGCGCGTCCTCGGCCGCCAACGACGCCGTGATGGCCGACGCCATCAAGCTCGTCCATGAAGGCGTGACGGAGCGCGAAATTGCCGATCAGATGCTCGGTCTGTACCGCAAGCACGGCTGCGAGGGCTTTAGCTTTCCGCCCATCGTGAGCTTTGGCGCCAACGCCGGCGACCCGCATCACGAACCCGACGACACCGTGCTCAAGCGCGGCGACGTGGTGCTGTTCGACATTGGCGGACGCCGCTGCAACTATTGCTCGGACATGACGCGCACGTTCTTTTGGGGCGAGCCGGACGAGGAAACCGCACGCATCTACGATATCGTGCGCCGCGCCAACGAGACCGCCGAGGCGCTCATCGCACCGGGCGTGCGCATGTGCGACCTGGACCGTGCCGCGCGCGACGTGATTGAGGACGCGGGCTACGGCGAATACTTTACGCATCGCCTGGGTCACTCGATCGGCCTGCAGGACCACGAGCCGGGCGACGTCTCGCTCGTCAACGAGCAGGTCGTAGAGCCGGGCATGACGTTCTCCGTCGAACCGGGCATCTACCTCCCCGACCGCACCGGCGTCCGCATCGAGGACCTGGCCCTGGTGACCGAGAACGGCGTCGAGATTCTCAACGCCTACCCCCACGACCCAGTCCGCCTAGACTAGCCCCTTCCCAATAGCCCCTCAATAAGTTGCGGTGGAATAGTTCCCAGATGGGCCCACGTAGGCAAAATCCAGGAACTATTTCACCGCAACTGCCAAGGGGGCAAGTCGATCAATTTGAAAGCCTAGAGCTGCGCCACGAAAACGGCCTATCTACTACGTTTAACCCGCATGGGTCGACCATGCGGGTCTTTTTTGAAAATCTGCAAGCCTTCTACCTGCGGTTTTAATTTCACAAGTCTCGGCGTGGTCGAGGGCAGTCGATTAAACGTAGTAAATAGGCCCATTTCCTGGCGAGCAGCCCAAATTAGCTACCCACGGGTGGGGTTAGCGCAGCAGCCTCGCCACTTCGCCGGCTAGGGTGATTGTGCCGGCGGCTACGAAGGGCTCGCCTGCGGCATCGAAGGCAGCGAGGGCCTCGGACACGCTCGGGTATACGCCCGCGAGCTTATCGGCACCCACCAGGGCAGCGAGCTCCTCTGCCGGCAGGGCGCGATCGGAATCGGTCTGGGTCACGACCACGCGGGGGAACGCCGGAACCAGAACGTCAACGATACCCGCCACGTCCTTATCGGCCAGCGCGGCACACAGCAGCACGGGGCGGTTCTCCACGCACGGATCGATCTCGTCCAGCGCGCTCACAAAGTTCTCGCAGCTCTGGGGGTTATGACAGGCGTCGATCAGCTTGAGCGGATCGGTTCCCAGCACATCAAAGCGACCAGGCGTGGGACAGCCCATAAGCGACGCATCGAGCTTGTCATGATCGAGCTCGCGACCCAGATACCCCTCGCACAGCATGATCGCACACGCGGCATTCTGCGGCTGATACGCCGGCTTGACCATGCTCGACGTATAGATGGCACGCGGCGTGGTGCAGCTGAACTCCACCGTGTCGCCCACATGTGCCGGCACCTTGGTCGTGGCATGGTTCACCACCAGCGGCACTATGCCGCACTCGCGACAACGTGCATCCATCACGCGCTGAACGCTCGCCTCGTGCGTGCCCTCGCCCAGCACAACCAGGCGTCCGGGCTTAATGACCGCAGCCTTCTCCCCCGCAATGGCCTCGAGCGTATCGCCCAAAATGCGTGTGTGGTCGAGTCCAATGCCCGTAATGGCAACGGCGACGGGATCGGTCGCGCTCGTGGCGTCCCAACGACCGCCCATGCCAACCTCGAGCACGGCAACATCCACCGCGGCCTCGGCAAACACCACAAGCGCAGCGGCCGTCAGCAGGTCAAACGGCGTGATGGTATAGGCACGCTCCCCCGCCGCCACACGACGGGCATTCACGCGATGTCCCGCCTCAACAGCGGCAGAAACACCACGGGCAAACGCCTCGTCGCTTACGACGCACCCATCGACCTCCATACGCTCGGGATAGCGCACCAGCTGCGGCGACGTATACAGCGCGGTCCTGAGCCCCTCGCCTCGAAGGATAGCAGCCGAAAAACGCGTAGTCGAAGTCTTGCCATTGGTACCGGCAACCTGAATGCAATCAAAATACTCATCCGGACGTCCCAGCTCATCAAGCATATCGACAACCGTCTCGAGCAGAGGACCAGCATCCCCAGAAATCCGCCCCGTATCAGCAGCAAGCCCAACAGCCTCATCAAATGAAAGCAGCTCAAACGAGAAAGGAACGACATACGACCCCGAACGCTTAGCCATAACCCATAGTCCCCCATAACAGAAAAAGAGGCCCACCAAAATGAATGAGCCCGTCACGTTGACAATATCAGCCTTTACCCGGTTGCAGCAAGATCAAGGCCACAACCCAGTGGCCCTAACACGCCAGATGCAAAAAAACCACGTAAACGAACTAGGAGCGGCCCGATGCTTTGCTCGCCGCAAGTTCCGCACGCAAAGGACAGCACTTAATGTGCTGTCCGTCTTGCGCAGGACTGTCCGCAGCGGAGAGCAAAGCATCGGGACGCGTCCCCCAGTAACACCTACGAGAAGTCAGCAACCTGAGCAGTCAGCGCCACCAGGATCTCCTTGAGCTCAGCTGCACGGTCCCTCTTCTTCTGAACCACCGCGGGCGCGGCCTTAGCCACAAAGCCCTCGTTGGCCAGCGTCTTCTCGCAGCCGGCGAGCTCCTTCTGGGCCGCGGCAATCTCCTTCTCCAGGCGTGCCTTCTCGGCCGAAAGGTCAACCTTGCCCTCGAGCACCACAAAGGCCTCGACGCCGCTATCGACCACGGCGATGCTCGCAGCCGGCTTCTCAACGTCGGTACCCATAACCAGCGAAGCGGTGTTTGCCAGCGGCTCGATGGTCGAGCGCAGGCTCTCGAGCTTCTCGATATCCTCGGCACCGGCGCGCACGACCACGTCGAGCTCGGCCTTGGGGCTCAAGCGATAACGCGAACGGGTGGCGCGGGCGGCAGACACGACGGTGCGGCACAGCTCAAACGCACGCTCGGCGTCCTCGTCAACATACTTGGCGTAGTCGGCGGGCTCGGGCCACTTGGCGATCATGAGCGCCTCGGCGCGGTCAACGTTGCCCTCGGCATCCAAGTCAAGCACGCTGGCCGGCATGTTGTCCCAGATCTCCTCGGTGACAAACGGCATAAGCGGGTGCATCAGGCGAATAGAGGTGTCGAGCACAAAGATCAGGTTGCGCTGAGCCTGCAGACGGCCCTCGCCCTTCAGGCGGGCCTTAGTGACCTCGACGTACCAGTCGCAGACCTCGTTCCAGAAGAACTGCTGCACGCCGCGGGCCATGTCGCCAAAGGTGTAGTTCTCGATACCCTCGGTGACCATCTTCACGGTCTTGGCCAGGCGGCTGAACATCCAGGCGTCGGCCGGCGTCTCCACGACAGGCTCGCCGGGCGTGTAGCCCTCCATGTTCATAAGCAGGAAGCGGCTGGCGTTCCAGATCTTGGTCACAAAGCTCTTGGCCTGGTCGGTACGCGGGCTGTCGATGAGCTTCTTGGTCTTCTTATCGATATTCGCGTCGAACTTGACGTCCTGGTTGTTGGTACACAGCGTCAGCAGATTGAAGCGCATGGCGTCGGCGCCGTACATGCCAATGAGATCCATGGGGTCAACGCCGTTGCCCTTGGACTTGGACATGCGGCTGCCGTCCTTGGCCAGGATCGTCGGGTAGATGACGACGTCCTTAAACGGCACCTCGTCCAAGAAATACAGCGAGCTCATGACCATGCGGGCGACCCACAGCGCGATGATGTCGCGTGCGGTGACCAGCGCCGTCGTGGGGTGATGGCCCTCGAGCAGCTCCGGCTTTTGCGGCCAGCCCTGCGTGGCGAAGGTCCACAGCTGCGAGCTGAACCAGGTATCCAGCACGTTCTCGTCCTGATGCACGTGATGGCCGCCGCACTTGGGGCACACGTCGGTGTCCTCGGTCAGGGCGTCCTCCCAACCGCAGTCCTCGCAGTAGAACACGGGGATGCGGTGACCCCACCACAGCTGGCGGCTGATGCACCAGTCCTTAAGGTTCTCCATCCAGGTGGTGTAGGTCTGCGTCCAGCGCGCGGGGTGGAAGGTCACCTTGCCGGAGTTGACGGCGTCGAGCGCCGGCCCCTTGAGTTTGTCGACGGCCACAAACCACTGCTCGGACAGCCACGGCTCCAGGGCGGCGTCGCAACGATAGCAGTGCATGACGGAGTGATCGAGGTCCTCGACGTGATCGAGCAGGTCGTGCTCCTCGAACCACTTGATGACGGCCTCGCGGCACTCGTCGCGGTTCATGCCGGTAAACTCGCCGTAGCCCTCGACGACCACCGCGTGCTCATCAAAGATATTGATCTGCGGCAGGTCGTGAGCCTGACCCATGGCATAATCGTTGGGGTCGTGGGCCGGGGTGACCTTGACAAAACCGGAACCAAAATTGGCGTCGACATGCCAATCCTCAAAGATGGGAATCTCGCGGTCGACGATGGGAAGCTTGACGGTCTTACCCACAAAGGCGGCCTTCTCGGGGTCCTTCGGGGAGACGGCGACGCCCGTGTCGCCAAGCATGGTCTCGGGGCGCGTGGTGGCGACGACGATGTAATCCTGGCCGTTGACCGGCTCGGTCAACGGGTAGCGCAGGTGCCACAGGTGGCCCTTCTCGTCCTTGTACTCGGCCTCGTCGTCCGAGATAGCAGTGGTGCAGTTGGGGCACCAGTTGACGATGCGCTTGCCGCGGTAGATCAGGCCGTCGTGGTACCAGTCGCAGAACACCTTGCGCACGGCCTGGGCGTAGTCCTCGTCCATGGTAAAGCGCTCGTTGTCAAAGTCGACGGAGCAGCCCATACGCTTGATCTGCTCGACAATGATGCCGCCGTACTCGTGGGTCCAGTCCCAGCAGGCGTCGACAAACTTGTCGCGACCGATCTCCAGGCGGCTGATGCCCTCGCTCTTGAGCTTTTTGTCGACCTTGGTCTGCGTGGCGATACCGGCGTGATCGGTACCGAGCACCCAGCGCGTAGACTTGCCGCGCATGCGAGCCATACGGATGATGGCGTCCTGGATGGAGTCGTCGGTGGCGTGACCCATGTGGAGCTTGCCGGTCACGTTGGGAGGCGGAATGGTGACGGTGCAGTCGCCCACGCCCTCACGGCGCTTATAGTAGCCGCCGTCGAGCCACTTCTGCAGGATCGCCGGCTCGTTGGTCGACGGATCGTAGTTCTTGGGCATTTCTTCCATATATCTCTCCCTGTCCCACCGGGGAGGAATGTAGGCCCGATTTTCGCTCGGTCAAGTCCCGGGCTCGCTCGAAGACCACATTACGTGGTCTTCGGCTCGTGCGGAATCTACGAAAATCGGGCCTACATTCCTCCCCTTAGGTATCGATTACTTCAGTCTGAATGACTTCGCTGAGGCTTAAACAAACATACAGAATAACACAGGTAGTTGGGGTTATTGCGTATATATAAAATAGCCTCCGACCGTGGATGGTCGGAGGCTATTTAGAAACACGTTTTAGGCTGGTTTACCCGTAGATGCGTTGGGGCTGTTCGGTGCCTTTTACGGAGGCTTCGGTTACGACGACCTTGGTGACGCCTTCCTCACTGGGCAGGTCGAACATCGTCTGCTGCAGCACGTCCTCGCAGATGGCGCGCAGGCCGCGGGCGCCGGTCTTGCGGGCGAGCGCCATGCGGGCGATCTCGTGCAGGGCCGCGTCCTCAAACTCAAGATCGACATCCTCGAGCTGGAACATCTTGCGGTACTGGCGCACCACGGCGTTCTTGGGCTCGGTCAGGATCGACACCAGGTCGTCCTCATCGAGCGCCTGCGTCTGGGTGACGACGGGCGTACGGCCCACGAACTCGGGGATCATGCCAAAGGCGTTGAGGTCCTGCGGGAGCACCTGGCGCAGCAGGTCGTTCTCGTCGACCGAGGTGGGGCCGGCGATCTCGGAGTTAAAGCCCACGCCCTTGTTGCCCACGCGATCGGCAATGATCTTGTCCAGACCCACAAAGGCACCGCCGCAGATGAACAGGATGTTCGTCGTGTCGATCTGCAGCAGCTCCTGCTGGGGATGCTTGCGGCCGCCGGTGGGCGGAACGCTTGCCACCGTGCCCTCAAGAATCTTCAGCAGTGCCTGCTGAACGCCCTCGCCCGAAACATCGCGGGTGATGGAGAGGTTCTCTGCCTTGCGAGCGATCTTGTCGATCTCGTCCACATAGATAATACCGACCTGCGCACGCTCAATGTCGCCATCAGCGGCGTTGATGAGCTTGAGCAGGATGTTCTCCACGTCCTCGCCCACGTAACCAGCCTCGGTAAGCGCGGTGGCGTCGGCGATAGCAAACGGCACCTCGAGGATGCGCGCGAGCGTCTGGGCCAGCAGCGTCTTACCGGTACCGGTGGGACCGAGCAGCAAAATGTTGGACTTGGCGAGCTCCACCTCATCCATGTCATCACCGAGCTGCGAATCCAAGCCGTCGTCAAAGGCGGACACCGCGGCACCGCCCTCGATCACGCGACGGTAGTGGTTGTACACGGCCACCGACATGGCGCGCTTGGCGTCCTCCTGGCCCATGACATAGGCCGAAAGCTCGTCATAGATCTCGTGCGGCGTCGGCACGTGCGTGATGACCTGACGGTCGTCCTCGAGCTCAAAGCCCTCGGCCTCGGGGTCAACGGCAGGCTGGGACGCAGCCTGGCCGTGATCGTTGAGGAAACCCGGCAGCTTGCCGTTGCGGGCGGCGTCCATAAAGTCCGAAGCCAGCGACTCCTCAAGGATCTCAGAGCAGGCGGCGACGCACTCGTCACAGATAAAGATGTTGGTCGGACCTTTTACAAGACGACGGACCTGGCCCTGCTCTTTTCCGCAGAAGGAACAGCGGATGGGGTTGCCGTTCTCGTCAAAGTTGTCCTGCATGTTACCAGCCATCCTAGGCGTCCTTCGCGGCGAGATCGCGCGAGGTGACGATACGGTCGATCAGGCCGTAGTCGAGGGCCTCGGCAGCGGTCAGGTAGTTGTCGCGCTCGGTATCGGCCTGGACCTTCTCGATCGGCTGGCCCGAGGCATCGGACAGAATCTGGTTGAGCTCGCGGCGAGTCTTCTTGATCTCCTCGGCCACGATCTCGATCTCGGTCTGCTGACCCTGGGCACCACCGCTGGGCTGGTGAATCATGACCTTGGAGTGCGGCAGGCAGAAGCGCTTGCCCTTGGCGCCGGCCGAAAGCAGCACGGCGGCCATAGACGCGGCCATACCCACGCAAATGGTGGAGACCTGCGGCTTAATGAAGTTCATGGTGTCCAGAATCGCCAGGCCGGAGTAGACCTCGCCACCGGGCGAATTGATATAGAGCGAGATATCCTTCTCGGCATCCTGGCTCTCAAGATGCAGCAGCTGGGCAACGACCAGGTTGGCGCTGACGGAGTTGATCTCCTCGCCCAAGAAGATAATGCGGTCGTTGAGCAGGCGCGAATAGATATCGTAGCTGCGCTCGCCGCGCGGCGTCTGCTCGATAACGTATGGCACGAGGGCGGAATCGAACTTAGCGATCATACGCATCTCCATTTCTCTTACGGACCAATAGTGGTTCTAGACAAACGTACGGTGCCCGCATGCTATGCATTGGCTGGCACCGTACGAAGCAACCGGATAACCGGCTTATAACTTTACCCCATCATGGGCGCACGCAAGCGCTCGTGGGCAAGGTGGCGAGAATTACTCGGCGTCCTTGGCGGTCTCGTCGACCTCGGTCACCTTGGCGTTCTCGACCAGGTGATCGACGGCCTTGGAGCGACGGATGGACTCACGGACGGCAGGCATGCGGCCATCGGCGATGAACTCGGCCTTGGAAGCCTCGACGTCCTTGACGCCGGCCTTCTCGAACTCGGCGTTGATGTCATCCTCGGTGGCCTCAATCTTGAGCTCACGAGCGAGGGCGTCGAGAGCCAGGGACTCACGGGCAACGTCGTTAGCCTGCTTGTGCAGGTCGCCGATGAACTGCTCCATGGTCAGGCCGGAAGCGGGCAGCCAGGTGTCGAGCGTCATGCCACGGGCGGCGAGGTTGGACAGGAAGTTCTGGCCAAGCTCCTCAAAGACGGACTGCTCGTAGTCGGCGTCCATCTCGTCGAGCTGCAGGCGCTCGGCGAGAGCGGAGACGCAACGGTTCTCCTTCTCGGCCGGGAGGCGGGAAGCCTTGTCCTGCTCGATCTCGATCTTGATGGCGTCGCGCATGGCCTCGATGCTGTCAAAGCCAAAGTCGGACTTGACGAGCTCGTCGGTGAGCTCGGGGGTGTTGCGGACCTTGATGCCCTTGACGGTGACCTCGACGGTGTGGGTCTCGGCCTCCTCGCCCTCCTCGACCTCGTCGGTCCAGGTGACGGTCTTGACGTCGTCGACGTTAGCGCCGATCAGGGCCTCGTTGAACTCGGCGGGGTTGCTGTCGCTACCGGCGATGAGCATGCGGCCCTCGGCGGCGAAGTTGTCGGCGTTCTCGACGGCCTTGAGGTCGACGGTGACATAGTCCTCGGCCTCGACGGCGCGACCCTCAACGTCCTCGAAGGTAGCGCGGTAGTTGAGGAGCATCTCGACCTGGTTGTTGATCTCGGACTCGGTGACCTCCGCAGGGGGCATCTCGATCTCGACAGCGTCGAAGGAGGAGAGCTCAGCGGCGGGACGCAGGGAGAACTCGACGGTGTAGGTGTAGTCCTCGTGATCCTTAGCGAGGTCGAGGTCCTTGTAGTCACCGTTCTTGGTGGGGACGATGTCCAGCTCGTTGAGGACGGCGGGCTCGTTGGCGGCGATCAGGTCGTTGGTGGCCTGAGCGAGGGTAGCCTCGGCGCCAAGAGCGGAATCGATGACCGGACGGGGAGCCTTACCGGCACGGAAGCCCGGGAAGCGGTACTTCTTGGCGGTGTCCTTGTAGGCCTTCTTGATCGCGGCGTCGACGTCGGCGGCCGGGATGGTGACCGTGGCGGTGAGCTTGGCGTCCTTGACGTCAGAAGCGGTGATGTTCAACACGTTCCTCCTCATACTGCCCAGCTTATCTGAGGTGCTGGTACCTTTATGCAACAAAGAGTCGCGACGGCCGAAGCCGACGCAGGTGCGATGGTGCGGGCGAAAGGACTCGAACCTTCACGGGAATCCCACCAGAACCTAAATCTGGCGCGTCTACCAATTCCGCCACGCCCGCATGAGCGCACAGATTAGGAATGATAGCAGATACGAGCGGCAAGCGCACGCACACCTTTTACAGGCTCACGACCTCACCACGAGTGCAATTGGCGGGGCGAGTTGCCCCACCCCGCCAATTACGACTTGTTCGCTGACCCGCTACTCCCCCAGAAGGGCCTTCTCGGGCGTGATGGGCAGCGAGCGCACCTGGTGGCCGGTGGCGTGCGCCACGGCCGAGGCCACGGCGGCGAGCGGCGTGTTGATGACGACCTCGCCGATCGACTTGGCGCCAAACGGACCCGTCGGCTCGTAGCTCGGCTCAAAGGCTACGCGAATGCTGCCGATATCCAGGCGCGTGGGCAGCTTGTAGCTCATAAAGTTGCCGGTGCGCAGGCGGCCGCGGTCGTCGTGCTCAACAATCTCGTAGAGCGCATGGCCAATGCCCTGGGCAATGCCGCCCTCGGCCTGGACGCGCGCGAGCGCCTCGTTGATCACGGTGCCGCAGTCAACGGCCGCCGCATAGTCCACCACAGTCACCTTGCCGGTGGCCTTGTCGACCTCGACCTCGGCAATGCCGGCCATAAACGGTGGAGGCGAAACGGGCAGGCAGGCAGAGGAGTGCGAGGTGAGCGCGTCGCCACCCGCGATGTTCTTGACGCACAGGTTGGCAAAGTCGCGCAGCGTGAGGTAGCGGTTCTGCTCGCGTGCGGCACGCTCGTCGGACAGGCGCACGTACTGGCCATCGAACACCACATCGGCGGCGTCCACGTCCCACATCTGGGCGGCCTTGGCGCAGATCTTCTCGCGCAGCTCGGTCGCGGCGTTCTTGGCTGCCAGGCCCGTCACGTACGTGCCCGAGCTCGCGTACGAGCCGGCATCGAACGGAGACACGTCGGTGTCCACGCCGCGCACCACGATCAGCGAGCTTTCAACGCCCAGCTCCTCAGCGGCAATCTGCGCCAGAATCGTGTCGACGCCCATGCCGTTGTCGGTGGCGCCGGTCGAAATCGTAATAAAGCCATCCTCTTCCAGGCGCATGTCGATACCGGCAATGTCGACGTTGGAGATGCCCGAGCCCTGCATGGTGAGCGCGCAGCCCAGGGCGCGCACGCGGTCGCCCAGGTCCACAGCCAGCGGCTTGTCGCGCCAGCCGATCATGTCCATCGCGCGCAGCAGACAGCGGTCGAGCGCGCAGGCGTTGAGCTTCTCGTTGTAGTACTGCGGCATGATCTCGCCCTCGCGCACGATGTTCTTAAGGCGCAGGTCGGCGGGGTCCATGTGCAGCATGTCGGCGAGCTCGTTGACGGCGCTCTCCACGGCAAACTGGCCCTGGGTGGCACCATAGCCGCGATACGCGCCGCCGCGGTTGGTGTTGGTGTAGACGGCATCCCACCTAAAGCGGCTCGCCTTCACATGGTTGTAGATGGGCAGGCTCTTGTGGCCTGAGAGACCGATCGTCGTGGTAGCGTGCTCACCGTACGCGCCGGCGTTGGACAGCGTATGCAGGTCGATGACCGTGATGGTGCCGTCGTTCATGGCGCCCAGCTTAACGGTCATCTGCATCTGGTGGCGCGAGTTGCCCGCGGTGATGGTCTCCTCGCGGGTGTAGCAGCAGTAGCTCGGACGGCCGGTCTGCTGCGTCACAAACGCCACGAAGATCTCGCAGCAGCCCGTCTGCTTTGAGCCAAAGCCGCCGCCGATGCGCGGCTTAATGACCTGCACCTGCGACTGCGGAATGTCGAGCGACTGCGCGACCATGCGGCGCACGTGGAAGGGCACCTGCGTCGAGGTGGTCACCGAAATGCGCCCGAACGCGTCGGTCGTCGCGAAGGCGCGGAAGGTTTCCATGGGCGCGGTCTGCGTGGCTTGGCTTGTGTAGGTGCGCTCAAAGACGATGTCGCTCTGGGCGAAGGCCTCGTCCAGATCGCCGTAATCGCTGGTACCGCTGCAAACCAGGTTGCGCGGAACATCGCCGCCCTGCGGGAACATAAAGGTCACGTCGCCCTCGGGGTGAACCACGATGTCGTTATCGAGTGCCTGGGTAAAATCGAGCAGCGGCTCGAGCACCTCGTAGTCGACCTTGATGAGTTTGAGCGCCTTGTCGGCGGCCTCCTCGGTCTCGGCGGCGACGATCGCCACCTCCTCGTTTTGGTAGCGCACCAGGTTCTCGAGGATCAGGCGGTCGTAGGGACTCGGCTGCGGGTAGCTCTGGCCGGCGATGGTAAAGCGGCGCTTGGGCACGTCCTCGTAGGTGTAGACGCCCACCACGCCGGGCACCTTCAGGGCGCGCGACGTATCGATGGAGCGGATCTTAGCGCGGGCGTACGGGCTGCGCTTGAGCTTGACAATCAGGGCGCCGGCGGGCACCAGGTCGCCCGTGTAGACGGGACGGCCCTCGAGCAGGGCCTTCGAGTCCTTCTTGGGCTGCTTATGGGTGATCTGCTTGTAGGAGACGCCGTCGGAGCTCGTGTCGTTGACCGGCAGCTCGGGCATCTCAAAGCCCACCTGCACGCCAGACTCGTTAAGGAAGCGCACGATGGCGCGCAGCTGGCTCTCGTAGCCGCTACAACGGCAGAGGTTGCCGGCGAGCTGGCGCGAGAGCTCCTCGCGCGTGGCGACGAGGCTCGGGTCCTCCTTGGCGGCGCGGGCAAGCGCCAGCACGTTCATGATGAGGCCGGGGGCGCAAAAACCGCACTGCTCGGCACCTTCGGAAGCCATCGCACGGGCGAGCGCCTCGGACTCGGCCTTGAGGCCCTCAAGCGTGGTGATGGTGTGGCCCTCGACGCGCGCGGCGGGAACCGAGCAGCTCAGCACCGGGTCGCCGTCGAGCCACACCGTGCACAAACCGCAGTTGGTGGTCTCGCAGGCGCAGCGCACCGACGCGCAACCCTGCTCGCGCAGCAGCGCAAAGAGCATGGTGTCGGGGGCAATCTGAACCTTGACCTTGCGGCCGTTGAGCGTAAAGGAAAGATCGATGAGTTTGGCAGCCATTAGCGCACCTCGCTAGAATCGACGCCGGGCACGCGGCGGCAGGAATACTCGTCCGTGGCAAACTTAGGAATCTGCACGGTCTCGAGCTCGTGGGCAAGCGCGGCCGAAAGCTCAATGCCGGCGGCGCGGCGCACGGCCTGGATCGCCAGCGGCGCCGAGATGCGGCGGCGGTACTCGGCCGAGCCCCACATGTTGGTGCCATAGCCCAGCGCGCGTACGGACGCGGCCAGGGCGCGCAGCTCGTCCTCGGAAGGCTGCTCGTTCACCAGGCCACATGCCCCGCCCTGCAGCAGGGTCGCACGCAGCGGGCGGGCGCCCACGGTGACGTGCCAGGAGCCGTCCCACCAAGCGGCGGTGACGTTCAGCGAGGGGAAATCGGTCGCGGCCTTGCGCACGGCCTCGTAGCTCGCACGGTACTCGTGCTTAACGACCACGACGTGCTCGATCACGTCGCGCACGTAGCCCATATCCACGAACTCGGCGAGCGGCACGCGGCCGGCACCCGTCAGCTCAACATAGGAATCGAGCGCGAGGAAAGCGGAGAGCACGTCCGAGAAGCCAAAGCGGCCGTAGATGCTGCCGCCCACCGTGGCGGTGTTGCGCAGCTGCACGCCCACGATGTCGTGGACGGCAAACTCAAACACATTATTGACAAGCGCGTTGAGCCCGGCATGACGCTCGAGCTGGCGCAGGGTGCACATGGCACCAATGCGAAACTCGGTCTCGGTCTCCTCGATCTGATCGAGTCCGCAGGCCGAAAGGTCAATCGCCGTCGCCACACGACGCGAACCCAGGCGCATCCAGATGCCGCCGCCCACAATCTTGTTGTTGCGGTTCTTCTGCAAGAGCTCATAGGCTTCGGCCGCGTTTCCAACACGGACGTAGGTACCGAACTTGAGCACGTTCTCCCCCATCTCTTTACTTGTCCAGTATCTCTAAGTGTACCAAACGAGGGTGCACGACCCTCGCCGCCACAGAAAAAGGCCCCCAGCCGAAATAGCTGGGAGCCTCATCAATGCTATGTCGAGCTGGGCTTAGCAGACGCCCTGGGCGAGCATGGCGTCGGCGACCTTCAGGAAGCCGGCGATGTTGGCGCCCATGACAAAGTTGCCCTCCTGGCCATACTCCTTGGCGGTGTCGTCCACATTGTGGAACATGCCGCGCATGAGCTGCTCGAGCTTGCCGTCGACCTCCTCAAAGGTCCAGGACAGGTGCTCGGCGTTCTGGCTCATCTCCAGGCCGGACACGAGCACGCCGCCGGCGTTGGCAGCCTTGCCGGGCATAAAGGCGACGCCGTTCTCCTGGAAGTAGTTCGTGGCCTCGATGGTCGTGGGCATGTTTGCGCCCTCGCCGACCACCTTGCAGCCGTTGGCGACGAGCGCCTGGGCGTCCTCGAGCAGCAGCGTGTTCTCGCGAGCGCAGGGCAGCGCGATGTCGCAGGGCAGCTGCCAAACGCCGCGGCCGTCGCCCTCGTGCCACACGGCGTTGGGTTTCTCGTCAACGTACATGGCGAGCGTGACGCCCTTGTCGTGGCCAGAGCGCTTCTGGTTGTAGACGTGCTCGAGCACGGAGTAGTCGATGCCGTCGGGATCCTCGACCCAGCCGTGGGTATCGGAGCAGGCCAGCACCTTGCCGCCGAGCTGGGAAACCTTCTGGACGGCGTAGATGGCGACGTTGCCCGAGCCGTGAACGACGACATTCTTGCCCTCGAAGGAGTCGCCGCGGCTCTTGAGGTACTCGTCCACAAAGTAGACCAAACCGTAGCCGGTGGCCTCGGTACGGGCGAGCGAGCCGCCAAAGGAGAGGCCCTTGCCGGTAAGGACGCCGGTCCACTCGTTGGTCAGGCGCTTGTACTGACCGAACATGTAGGCAACCTCGCGGCCGCCAACGCCCAGGTCGCCGGCGGGAACGTCGGTGTTGGGGCCAATGTGACGATAGAGCTCGGTCATGAAGGACTGGCAGAAGTGCATGATCTCGTTGTTGGACTTGCCCTTGGGGTCAAAGTCGGAGCCGCCCTTGCCGCCGCCCATGGGAAGGGTGGTCAGGCTGTTCTTGAGAATCTGCTCCAGGCCCAGGAACTTGAGCATGCCCAGGGTGACCGTCGGGTTAAAGCGCAGGCCGCCCTTGTAGGGTCCAATGGCAGAGTTGAACTCGACGCGGTAACCGCGGTTGACCTGGACCTTGCCCTGGTCGTCGACCCAGGGAACACGGAACATGACGATGCGCTCGGGCTCGACAAGGCGCTCCAGTAGGGCGGCCTCCTCGTACTCGGGGTGGGCGTCGAGCGCCGGCTGGATGGTGCCGAGGATCTCGGTCGCGGCCTGGATGAACTCAGGCTGCTCGGGATAGCGGGCCTTGAGCTCGTCGAGAACTTTCTGCGTGTAGCTCATGCTTCCTCCAATTGATGGAAAAGAAAGGTGTCGTTCGCGGCGCCCCATGCGCCGTGAGCTTTATCGAGTATGGATAATATCGCACTGTTGCTACAAAGTTACGAATAAGGCAACGAGCGGATGTTTCATTTTGATTACGATGCAGGTAGATAGCTTTTTGACCGCCTGACGAGCAAATCGCGTGTTTCGAAGCTGTTTCCCGCACGTTTCGAAACCACCACAAAGGTGCCTGTCCCCAATGTGGTGGTTTTGGCGAGATGCGTTGGCGGGAACGTATGTGAATCGAACACATCCAAGACGTTTTGCACGCCTCACAACGGTTTTGAGGACCGCGGGGCCCACCGGAGCCCATCCGCTCCCAAACGTGGCGGTATTTTACCAAACTAGCAGGGCGTCGTGGCGAACAGCGATACGGCAGCCCCTAACGAAGCGATCTTAGGCCGCCGGCTCCTTTGTCGAGCGTCGTAAAACGCACCGCATCCAGGTGCTCCAAGATGCTAATGGCTCGCTTGCGCGACACGCCCAGGGCCTCGCGCAGCACACTCGTGGTGACAGCGCCGCCGGCAGCCTCGATAGCCGCCGCAACGACCTCGCGCGCCTGAGCCTCGGCGGCGGCGGACAAGGCAACGTCGCGCTCGACCTTAACGATCGAGCGGTTGAGCGAAAGCTCGCGCAGGGCACGCGTCATGGTGTCGCGATCGAGTTGCAACTGCTGCCCCACCTCGGGAAGCGTCGGTGCATCGAGGCCCGCCTCGTCCAGCAGGGCCGCGATGCGCCGGCCTGCCTCGCGCACCACACGTATCGCCGCAGCGGCGGAATGTGGGTCGTAGACCTCAGACCCCTCCTGGGCGCAGATGCCGCGCGCACAGCCCTCGAGGATGAGCGCAGACGCGACGTCTTCGCCCGCTTTCGGCCAGGCGACATGCGCAACCTCGCCCGGGGTGAAGCCCGTTTGCTTGGGCGCGGCCTTATGCATGGCGACAAGCGTGTCGGCGAGGGCGGCAAGGGCGGCATCGAGCACAGCGGGGGCGGCATAGAGCTCCTCGGTCGAGCGCTCCGGATGGAGGGCGACCGCATCGCCCGACGCCACCGCGGCGTGCAGGAGCCTCGCGACTTCGACACCGGAAAGGTCGAGCGCACGGGCGGCAACGGCCGCCGGCACGGGCAGGCGCTGCAGCCCCAGCCATGCGGCAATGGCGGCGGCGCGGTCGCCGGCATCCAGAGCCCTGAGCAGCGAGACCTCTTCCGCGGAGAGGTCGCGCGAGCGGCGGCACCGCGAAAGAAGAACGCAACCGCCGCCGATAAGTACCACCGGGGAGAACGCAAGCACGATGAGACCGTCGCCCGAGCGCACGGGAAGGCGCTCCTTCAGGCGGATTTGCACGGTACGCGTCTCGCCCGGGGCAATCGGCCCCGCGCCCTCCATGAGCATGATACGGCCGAGGACCTCTGCCGTGCCCACCATCACGTGGACGCGCGTGCCGGACTCGAAGGGCACGGGCTTGGCGCCCTCGCGCCCCAGATAGGTGAAGCGCGCGATAAGCCTGAGCGTCGAGCCCTCGGCACCAGACCCGCAGAGGACCTCGCCGCGCGGAAGGTCGCCCGCGCCGTCGCCCACGATGTTGAGCGCCACGCGCTGTCCGGGCAACGCCCGAGGAGTATCGCCATGCACCTGAATCGCGCGAACGCGGCAGCGCACGCCCGCGGGACTCGAAACGAGCTCATCGCCCACCGCCACGGGGGCATCGTGAAGCGTGCCCGTGACGACCGTCCCGGATCCCTTGATGGTGAAGCAGCGGTCGATGGGCAGGCGCGGGGCCAGACAGGGGCGCACCGGGCGGGATGCGGCATCGGCCAGGAAAGAGTCGATAGCGGTATCGAGGGCAAGGCGAACGTCCTCGATACCCGCACCCGTGCGAGAGGAAACGGGCACCACGGGCGCATTGGCAAAGACGGTATCGCCGAGGAAATCCATCAAGTCGAGCTCGGCGAGCTCCGCCGTCTCGTCATCGGCCAGATCGCGCATCGTAAGCGCAACGACCATGTGCGTCACACCCAACAGCTCCAGTACGCGAACATGCTCGCGGGTCTGCGGCATCACGCCCTCAACGGCAGAAACCACCAGCAACGCAACATCCACGCCGGTAGCACCCTGCACCATGGCGCGTAGGTAGTGGGCATGACCGGGTACATCGACCAGGCCGACAAGCTTGCCGCTCGGCAGCACCAGCTCGCCAAAACCGAGCTCCGTGGTCATACCGCGGCGCCGCTCGACCTCCAGACGGTCGGGATTTTTTCCGGTCAGCGCCTCGATAAGGGCTGACTTTCCGTGGTCGACGTGCCCCGCCGTTCCAACGACAACGGGACATTCGACAAGCTCGCGCGCAGTCATCGGCGCAAACCCGCCCGCACGGCGTCGGCCAACGCAGACGCACACAAATCAAGGTCGGTATCGTGCACAAGCGTGCGAACGTCAAACAGCACCTGGTCGTGCTGTACGCGCGTCACAACCGGCGTATCGGGCTCCTGAACCATAGCGCGCTTCAGGCCATCGACGGACAGGCGCCCATCGACGGGGCAGACGGCAACGCAAAAGGTTGGGAGCTCGACGGTCGGCAGCGAGCCACCGCCCGGGGCAGAAGCGCCTTCGACAACCTGCAGCTCCACCGCCTCCTCGCACTGAGAGTCACGAAGCTTGCGCAGCATGCGGTCATGCAGGCGCTTGGCCTGACGCTCGAGCGGAGCCGGCGCGCCGGAAAGCATGTTGAGCACCGGGATCTCCCGATGCGCTGTATCGGGACCGGTCACATACAGACGCAGGGTAGCCTCGAGCGCCGCGAGCGTGAGCTTGCCGGGGCGAAGCGCGCGCATAAGCGGATGAGAGGCGCAGGCAGCGATAACCTGGGTACTGCCGAGGATAATGCCCGCCTGCGAAGCACCAAGCAACTTGTCGCCCGAACACGAGACAACGTCGACGCCAGCGCAAAGCGAAGCGGACGTGGGCTTCTCCCCCGCATCGGCAAGCACCCCGTCTGCCAGCAAAGCGCCCGAGCCTTGGTCCTCGTAAAGCAAAAGCCCGTGCTCGTGCGCCAGTGCAGAAAGCTCCGCCGCGGAAACCTCCTCGTGGAAGCCCTCGATACGGTAGTTGGAAGGATGAACTTTCAGGATCATCGCCGTGTTGGGCGTAATGGCGCTTTGATAATCGTCCAGATGCGTGCGGTTGGTGGAGCCCACCTCGACAAGCTTGGCACCCGAAGCCGCCATGATGTCGGGGATACGGAAACTGCCTCCCACCTCGACAAGCTCGCCGCGGCTCACGATTACCTCTTTGCCGCATGCATGCGCGGCAAGCACCAACAGCACCGCCGCGGCGTTATTGTTGACAACCAAGGCGTCCTGCGCCCCCGTGAGTGTGCGCAGCAGGCGCGCGGCATGCTCCTTGCGGCCCCCGCGAGCACAGGTCGCGACGTCGTACTCGAGCGTGCTGTAGCTGCGGGCGACGTCGGTCACCGCCTGCACCGCTGCGGGAGCGAGCGGAGCACGGCCCAGATTGGTGTGAATCACAACGCCTGTCGCGTTGACGGCGGGACGCAGGGTCGGCAGCGACAGACGGTGGCACCGCCGCTCAATGGCCAAGGCGAGCTCGCGCTTGTTCCTCGCGGGGACGCCGGAGCGAATCGCCGCGCGCTCGGCATCGAGCTCAACATCGATCGCCTCGCGCACGATCGTATCGCCCGCATCGCCGGCAGCCTTCATGACCGGCCACTCCGCCAGCAGCTCGTGGACAGCGGGAATGGAGCGCAGGCGGTCGCGCACCTCGGCGGGCATGGATTCGCAGTCGCTCATGGAAAGCCTTTCGACATATTCAATAAAAAGCAGGTCCCCCACGATCATCGTCGGCCACCAAATGGCGACGCGCATGCAAAAGGGACAGGTCCATTATGGCAGCTCATGGCAAGACGGCGCAGCGCCTCGTCCAAACCCGCCAAAATAAACCTGTCCCTCTTTGGTCGGTTATGCCGTGGGGCCTTTAGGCCTCCCTGTTGGCGTAGATAAACCAGTAGCCCAGCGCAACGATCAGGGCGCCGCCCACGATATTGCCGAGCGTGGCGACGGAAAGATTGAGCGCCAGGCCCGCCGCGTTGAGGGCGTCGGCGCCGGCGACATCAACTCCATAGCCGCAGGAGTGCATCAAAATACCCATGGGCAAAAAGTACATGTTGGCAACGCAGTGCTCAAAACCGCAGGCCACAAACGCAGCAATGGGCAGTAGAATGCCCGCGACCTTGTCGACCACGGTCCTGCCAGCGGTACCGATCCATACAGCCAGGCACACAAAGATGTTGCACAGAATGCCGCGGAAGAAGATGGTGACGGCGTCAATCGAAACCTTACCGGCGGCGACGCTCACCATGGTGTTGGCGACGGCCTCGCCGTTGAGCTTGTAAATAGCTGCCATGTAAACCAAAAAGACGACGGACAGCGCGCCGGCAAAGTTGCCGATCCACACAACGACCCAAGCCTTGAGCATCTGGGCGAGCGTGATCTTTTTGCTCTTGAGCGCGCAGACCATAAGCGAGTTGCCGGTAAACAGCTCCGCGCCGCAAATGAGCACGAGCACCAGACCCAGGCAAAAAGCAAGGCCACCCACAAAGCGCTGGGCGCCCCAGCCAAGCGTGGGATCGCTCAAAAAGACCGTGAAGAACAGGCCGCCAAAGGCGATGAACGCGCCGGCGAACATGGCAAGCATAAAGGCCTTCGAGGTCGGTAGGTTGGCCTTGGTAACACCGGCAGCCTCGGTCTTCGCCTCGATCGCGGCGGGCGCCAGGCAATCGGGGGTGGAATATTCTGCCTTGGAATCTGCCATGTCGATCACTTCTTTCTTACGTTGTGGGACAAGCATTGCCAAAGCACATGTCCCGCGCCGGATGGTCAAAACAAAACAGGCCAGAAGTAAACGTACCTCTGACCTGCAAATTACTTGGAGCGACGGGTTCGTCACCCGGTACTCTCACAAAAACGGCCTTGATCCCAAAAAGAATCAAAGCCGTTAACCAATCTTATGGAGCGGGCGACGGGAATCGAACCCGCGTCATCAGCTTGGAAGGCTGGGGTTCTACCATTGAACTACGCCCGCAAGATATGGTCGGGACGACAGGATTTGAACCTGCGACATCCTGCTCCCAAAGCAGGCGCGCTACCAAACTGCGCCACGTCCCGAAGGTGTTGAGCAGCTAAGGTCTAAACCTTGCGTGTCCCAATGCGAAGGAAATTATAGGGGAGACTCCCCGCCTGTGCAAGCGACGATACCCTAGCTCCTCGAATGTACGACAAACCGACTGTGGAGCAGGCCGATCACAAACGCCACCACGGCAACCGGCGCCCACGCGGCTCCAATGTCTGCCAGCGGCAGCGCATCGAACGGCAGCCACGCGCCCGTAAAGAACGCATCGCGGACCGAGGTAATCACGCTCTGCACTGCGACAACGCCGCCGACCCAGACCCACACCTGCGGATGCGCGTCGCAAAAACCGTGCACTAGGCCCATAAGCACCAGAACAATTGCAACAGGGTACAGGGCGTTGAGCATGGGCACCGAGAACATGAGGATCACGTCGAGACCCACGTTTGAGAGCACGCACGAAAACGCCGCGAACACAAAGGCGAGTATCGCAAAGGGACGGCGCATGGCCTCCTCGGAAGCCTCTGCTCCCCCTTCGACCACATACGTCTCGCAGAAGTAACGCGAGCAGCAGCTGATGAGACCGATGCATACGTTCATGCAGGCGAGGAAGAAGATCGCAAAGACCACGACCGTGCCGGCAAGGCCAAAGTGCATGGAGGCCGAGCGGGCGAGGATGGCGGCTCCGTTGGTGGCATCGGGCATCACGGTGCTCAGCTGCGTGCCGGCAAGCGCCAGACCGCAGTAGATGATGGCCATGAGCACACCAGCGATCACGCCGGAGCGCGAAATCTCGAAGGCCACGCGCTTGTCGTCGGTAACGCCCAGCTCGTGGATGGTCTCGGCGATGATGATGCCAAAGGCGAGCGACGCGAGCAGGTCCATGGTCTGATAACCGGTCAAAAAGCCCTGCACGGCGGCACCGGCATCGTAAGGAGCCTGCGGCGCGGCAGCGGAACCCAGCGGCGAGACCACGGCAGCGCCCACGACCAATACGATAAGGGCGATGAGCGCGGGGCCCGTAATGCGGCCGAGCACGCGCGTAATGACACCCGGGCGCAGCGTGAGCACAAAGGCGACGGCAAAGAAGGCGACGGCAAACACCAGGCGGGCCGTGCCGAGCGAGACACCCTCGGGCAGCAGCGGCACCAGCATCTCGAAGGCCGTGGAACTCGTACGCGGAATGGCCAGACACGGACCGATAGCCAGATACACCGCCGCGACAAAAAACTCGCCAAACTTGGGGTGCACACGACCGGCAAGCTCGCGCGCCGTTCCGGCAAGTGCCACGGCGATAAAGCCCATGACGGGAAGGCCGATGGCGGCAATCAGAAAGCCGAGCATGGCGAGCGGCGTGGCAGAGCCCGCCTGCAGCGCCAGCAGCGGCGGAATAATGAGGTTGCCGGCGCCAAAGAGCATCGAGAACAGGGCGATGCCGACGGTGAGGACATGGTCGGAGCGCAGACCGCGCGGGGCGGATGATGCCATAGGACCACCTTTCGGGTCGAAACAAAACGGGACGGGCAAAAGACCCGTCCCGCAAGTATATACGCTTTAGCAGGCTAAATCGTGCAGAGCGTCAATCGCGGTGTCGACTTCCTCGTCCGTGTTGAAATACCCAAACGAGAAGCGAACGACACCCTGGCGCTCGGTCCCCAGTGCGCGGTGCATGAGCGGAGCGCAGTGGGCGCCGGGGCGCGTCGCAATCCCCCACCCTTGCATGAGCGCGTCCGAGACCTCGGCCGAATCGATATCGCCCACGTTAAGCGAAACGATCGCCGAGCGCACGGGCTGGTCAAACGCACCGTAGAGCGCAATGCCGGGAATGTCGCGAACGCCGGCGAGGAAGCGCTCGGCAAGCGCACGTTCGCGTGCCGCAATCGCCTCTACCCCGCCCTGGGCCTCGATAACGTCGAGGCCGGCGGAAAGGCCGGCGATACCGTGACCGTTGAGCGTGCCCGCCTCAAGACGCGTGGGCCACTCTTGCGGCTGCAGCGCATCGAAGCTGCGCACGCCCGTGCCACCCATGGCCCAAGGAGCCACGTCAATGCCTTCCGCCACGGCTAGGCCACCGGTCCCCTGCGGGCCCATGAGCCCCTTGTGGCCGGTAAAGCACACCACGTCGAGCCCCATGACCTGCATATCGATATGCGCCGTGCCGGCAGACTGCGAGGCATCGACGATCACAAGCGCGCCGGCCGCATGGGCCATGGCAGCCACGCGTGCAATGTCGACCGCGTTGCCGGTCACATTGGAGGCGTGTGTCACCACCACGGCACGCGTGCCCGGCGTGACCAGCTGCTCGAGCTCGTCGTAGTCGAGCACGCCGTTCGCGTCGCAGCCCGCATGCTCAACAGTCACGCCCTGCTCTGCCGCCAGGCGGTTGAGCGGACGCAGCACGGAGTTGTGTTCGAGCACCGTCGTGACCACACGATCGCCGGGGCGCACCACGCCGTTGATGGCGGTGTTGAGCGCCGCCGTGGAGTTGGGCGTAAAACAAATATGGTCCACCCGCGGGCAGCCCAGCAAGCGCGCAAGCTTGGTGCGGCAGCTGTGGATGGTGCGCGCCGCATCGAGCGCACCCGACGTGGCGCCTCGCCCAGCATTGCCGAGCGAGCACATCGCCTGCACCACGGCATCGATGACCGCCTGAGGTCTGTGCATGGTCGTCGCCGCGTTATCCAGGTAGATCATCGCACGACCTCCCACATATCGATCACAGTAAAGCCCTCGGTGGGAACGTCCGCCGCGGCAAGCTCGCTTCGCAGCAGTGGTTCATTTTCAGGCAGGGCTTTCCATGCCAGGCCGCAGCCGGCAGCAACCTCTCCGGGTACGGGAATCGTTCGCCCGGGAAGGCCACGCTCACGGCACAGAGACTCGCAGCCCATGGCGGCCGCCGTGGTGGGAAACGTGATGACAAGCGCCGGGCGCTTTTCTCTCATGGCAATCCCACCCAGGCGCTACGGACGCACGACGCGGCCGGCCTGCTCCATCTTTTCGACGATCACGTACATGTTCGTGACATCGCCCACGGCAAGCTGGTCCTTAATGCCAAAGTGGTCGAGGCAGGTGCCGCAGGTAAGGATCTCGACACCCTGCTCGGCCAGGCCCTTGAGGTCGTCAAGCACCGGCGACCCCTCGACGGTGAGTTTGGCGCCGCCGTTGTAGAAGAGCATCGTGGCGGGCAGCTCCTCCTGCTGCGTCACGGCAAAGATAAAGGCCTTCATGAGCTTGTGGCCCAGCTCATCGTCGCCGCGACCCATGCAATCGGTGTAGACGGCCACGACCAGCTTGCCCTTGCCGGCGCTGGAGTCGCAGAAAGCGGCGCCGTCCTGCTCAGGATCGGCCACGGCAACGGCGCCGGCGGTCGCCACGATCACGTGCCACTCGGCATCGGCGGCCTTCTCGACCGAGGCCGTGCAGCCCTTTTCCTGTGCCATCTTGGAGATGTTCTTGACGGCCGTCTCGTTGTCGACCGAGGTCACGACAACACCCTCGCCATCAAGCTGCTTCAGAGCTTTGAGCGTCTTGACGACGGGCAGCGGGCAGGCATCGCCCATGGCATTGACTTCAATTTTGGTAGACATAGCAAATCCTTTCAAAAGGGACCGCCCAGAACAGTAGACGGTCGCATAAACGGTTTTCCTTAATGCACAACGTGAACGGCAGGACCACCCGGCACCGCCTCGCACACGCGGCCGATTGTGGCGGCAACGCGACCTTCGGCATGCAGGCGGCGGGCGAGCTCATCCACATCGGCAGCAGGCGCTGCGATGAGCAGGCCGCCCGAGGTCTGCGGATCGTACAGCGCATCCAGCATTCCCGGCTCCAGGTCATCGTCGGCCGCCACGCGCGGGCCAAAGAAATCCTGGTTGCGGTAGGCGCCGGCAGGGATAATGCCCAGACGCGCCATATTGAGCACCTGGTCAAAGAGCGGCACCGCCCCCGACGCGAGCTCAATCTGCACGCCCGAGCCCTCGGCCATCTCGCACGCATGCCCGATCAGGCCAAAGCCCGTGACATCGGTGCAGCCGTGAAGCTCGAGTCCCTCGGCCAGGCGAATCGGGGCCTCGTTGAGGGTGCGCATCGAGTCAAACATGGCTGCGGCCTCGTCCTGCTCGATGAGCACGCCCTTAATGGCCGTGGTGATAATGCCCGAGCCGATCGCCTTGGTCAGCAGTAGGACATCGCCCACGCGCGCACCGCTGTTGGCGAGCATGCGGTCGAGCGCGACAAAGCCACTCACGGACAGGCCGTACTTGGGCTCGTCGTCGTTGATGGTGTGGCCGCCCGCGATGGTGCAGCCAGCCTCGACGCACTTGTCGGCGCCACCCGCCAGAATCTCACCTGCGACCTCGACGCCCAGGCAACTGGGAATGCACAGCAGGTTCATGGCATGGCTCGGTCGTCCACCCATGGCATAAATGTCCGACAGCGAGTTGGCCGCCGCGATCTGACCAAACAGGAACGGGTCGTCGACCATCGGCGGGAAGAAGTCGACGGACTGCACGAGGCCCAGGTTTTCGCCAACACGAAAAACACTCGCATCGTCGGAGGTATCGAACCCCACGAGCAGGTTGTCGTTATGCACATTGGGTAAGTCGCCCAGGACCTGGGCGAGGGCTCCAGGAGCCAACTTAGCGGCTCAACCGCTCGCGGCAGTCATAGACGTGAGCTTAATCTGATCGTCAGCCATCGATACCTCCTCTCATCGGTCAATCATTTCCTCCCAGTATACGCATGAATGCAGGCCCACGGCCGATGCATTAATCGAGCGCCTGTGCGCGAATCGCCGCGCCGATGGCACCGGCAAAGCGAGCCTGGGGCGAGGTGGTCACCGGCGACCCCAGCAGCTCGCCCAACCGCTCCACCACGAAGGCGTTCTCGCACAGGCCACCGGTCAGGTAGTACGGGGCGCCCGCGGCCTGCCCGGCCATGGTCGCCACGCGCGAGACCACGCTGTCGATCACGCCACGTGCGATGTTCTCGCGCGGCTCACCGCGACCGATCAGGCTAATGACCTCACTTTCGGCAAACACCGTGCACATGCTGGAAATCTTGGTAGGCTCGCCGGAACGCGCCAGGTCGGCCATCTGCTGTTGAGAAATACCTAGGCGGTCGGCCATGATCTCCAAAAAGCGCCCCGTGCCGGCAGCGCACTTGTCGTTCATGGCAAACTTGGCCACGCGGCCATTTTTAAGCTGAATGACCTTGGTGTCCTGGCCGCCCACGTCAATCACCGTGCCGCGATCGCCAAACAGACGCACGGCACCGGCGCCGTGGCAGGTAATCTCGGTCACAACCTTGTGGGCGTATGGCACAGCCACGCGCCCGTAACCCGTGGCCACCACACGCGCAGAATCGGATGCAACGTCAAAGCCCGCCGCCGCGAGCGCCTCGCGCAACCTATCGGCGGCATCGACCGAGGAGAACCCGGTTGGCTGCACGCACGTCCACGCCACCGAACCCTCACCATCGACCACAGCAGCCTTAGCCGCCGTAGACCCGATATCGACCCCGATCCCTATCATGGCTCTCTCCTAATCCAAACATCAAAGACAGCGGCGCGTTCAGGCGCCTTAGCTCTAGGTTTCTCAGGTGCCGGAGGTTGCCCCGAAAGAGGAGCGCGGCGTACTTTGGTACGCAAGCGACGGTTTGAGGGGCAAGATCCGGTGCCTGAGGAAGCTAGAGGGTTTCGATGAAGGCGGCGATGCGGGTCTCGATCTGGCCCATGTCGCCGTTGCTGTAGTCGGTCTCGATCTTCATATACGGAATACCCGCACCCTCGACGGCCTCCTGCATGCGCGCACTCTCCACGTTAAAGGTGTGGCACGCCTGCAGCACGCTCTCCACTACGCCATCGACATGATACTTCTCGCACATGGCCAGCGTGTTTTCCATACGACCGTCGTTGGGCGTCATGACCGAGCAGTTGATATCCAGGTAGCGGTCGGCGATGGCGCGCAGGATATCGGGAGCATCGGGGTCGATCATCATGGCCGCCGTGCGCTCACCCGAGCAGTCGTCCATGCACACGACCACGCCGCCATTGGACTCGATAGTACGGCCTATCTTGTTGATCACGCCGCCCACCGGGCAGCCGGTGATCAGAATGCGCTTGGCATCCGCCGCAACCGGGCGCTTGCCCGCGTCGTAGGCCTCGCGCAGCTTGGCAACCTTTTGCTCCAGCTGATCCGTATAGGCCTCGATATCAAAGCTGAACGTACCGGCAAACATGGTGCTCATCAGGTCGACGCCGCTCATGGCCGCCGGCTGGTTAGCCTGCAGCGCAAACATCTCGAGCTGGGCCGCACGCAAACGGTTGCGACGACGGACGGCGGCGCGCAGGTCATCGTCGGTAATCGTGATGCCGTAGAAGCCCTCGAGTTCCTCCTTGAGCAGGCGGCACTCCTCGTACCAGCCCTCGCGCTCGTAGGCGCGGTCGCGACCCTGCGGAAGATGCAGAATGTGCGTGCGCTTAAGCTCGTTTAAGAGCTCGTACATCTTCTTCTTGCCGTCGCAGGTGGTCTCACCGATGATCATGTCGCTAAAGTACGTAAACGGGCACTTTTGCGAGTAGGCAAAGCCGTACGTCGATTTGATGAGCGGACACAGATTTGCCGGCAGCACCTTCTCGGCCTCGGGAATCACCTCGTCGGACGTACCGCACAGAGCCACGCTCGAGGCGCCCGCGGCATCGATAATCTCGAGCGGCGTATAGCTGCACAAAAAGCCGACCAGGCGATTACCCGCCTGCTTGTAATCCTTAACGCGAATAAACGCCGCCTTGCGTTGTTCGTTAAACTCCTCAAACGTGCTGGGCAACGGCTGCTCAATATTTTCCGACATATAACTCCTAAACCTTTTAACCAACCAAGGAAGCGGCTTTCCCAGGTGCCCGAGGTTGCCGTGAAAGAGACGCGCCGCGTACTTTCGCACGCAAGCGACGGTTTGAACGGCAAGATCGGGTGCCTGGGAAAGCCGCCGGGACGGATAGCCCTAAATGGTTTCCAAGAAGGCCTCGATCCTGGTTTGCAGTTGGCCTGCATCCTCACCGGCGTAGTCGGTCGTGATGTGCATAAACGGAATGCCGGCTTCCTCGGCGGCCTTCTCCACGGCAAACGACTCCATCTCATAGAGCGTGCAGAACTGCAGGGCCACGTCGACGATGCCGTCGGCATGCAGGTCCTTGGCCATCTGGACAATGTCCTTCATACGCTGGTCGTTGGGCGTAAAGACGGCGCAGTTGATCTTAAAGTAGCGCTCGGCGATGGCATCGAGCATCTCGTCCACCGTCTCACCGGACTCGTCGACCAGGTCCTTGTAGTAGCGCGAGCCCGTGCAGGACTCCTCGCCTACCACAACGCCGCCGGCTTTCTCGATGAGGTTGAACAGCTTCCAGTTGGGCACGGCCATGGGCGTGCCGGTGTACAGGATGCGCTTGGTCCCCTTGGGCGCCACGCCCTCGCCAGCCTCGACACGCTGCTCGCACTCAGCCGCCATATCGTTAATGGCTCCGGTCAGACGTGGCGTGTCGTCCATAAAGGCGGCCTGAACGGTCAGCAGGCTGTCAAGACCGCTGATGGGCGCAGGGTCGGCAGCGCGCGTGGCAGCGAGGCGCTGCAGGGCGCGACGCTTCTCATTGACGGCGTGGATGGCGGCCTTCAGACGCTCGGGCGTAATCTTGACGCCACACTCTTCCTCGATCTTGGCGGCGAGCTTCTTGACCTCGGCCTTCCAGGTCACGAGCGTCGACTCGTCGTGCACGTTGGGAATATCCATGACGTACATGTTCTTTTGCGTGGCAAAGAACTCGTAGGCTTTCTTCTTGCCATCGCAGGTGTTCTCGCCCACCACCAGGTCACTCGACTCGATGTAGGGGCAGACCTCGCCCAGCTTAAAGCCGGCAAAGCTCTTGATAAGCGGACAGGTGTTGCGCGGCAGGTGCTCCTCGACCTTGTCCGTTGCCCAATCGGCGCCCGAGCACAGGCCAACGGGAATGCCGTCACAGGCAAGCACGATCTCCTCGGGCACGTACACGCAGAACGAACCGACGATCTTGGTGGCCTCGCCGGCCTCCTTCTTGTCGAGCATCTCCTTAATACGGCCGCTGTGGATGTTGCTGGCCACAAAGTCCAGGTAGGACGTGGACTTGGGGCGATTGTTCTGCGTCAAGAACATATCGCCGTACATCTGGCCCACGGCGCCCAGCAGCATGTCGTGGTCGGCAAGATTCATGCCGAGGCTCTCCCACATCGGATGGAAATCAAATTCTTCAGCCATGACGGTTCCCCTCTCGAACCAAATATGAATAGCTACGGTATTGCTGCACGGTGGGTGGCGAAAACCCAGCCGCGCCTAAACCCGGAATTTTGGGGAACCTGCCTTGCGTTCGGTTATTTAGCTGTGTGTCGTCTCTCCCGGAGCCGTGAACATACCTGCTCATATGCGACTCCGAGCCATATACAGGGCGCGCGCGGCAACGCGGCGAATGTATGTCGTCTGCGGCATGTGCGCACCCTCCTTTACAAGTTAAGGTCAACTATATCAACGGTCATCGACCATGCGAACACCGTTGACATTCGTACGACAGCATCGTGTGCCGTCGTTTAATAAATAATTATCTTGATTGATAGGAGTTTGTCATCCCTCATTCGGTGAACGGCAAAAACAAAGCCGCCGAGGCTTATATCCCCCGACGGCATTACCCGGCGCTATCGACAAACCAAATGAATCCTGCTCGCATCAAAATGCATGCGCAAGGTCTCCCCCGCCTGTGGCAACTCCTCTACAGGTACGCCCACCTTGTTGACCTTCCACTGCAGGCGAGTCGGCGCATCGGTACGTGGCACATCCAACAGCACCAAGCGCTCAAAACGCGAATCGCTCACACGGGCCACGTGCAAATCGTAGCTGTTGCGGCCCCGTTCGGCACGGTTGTCAACATGGAAGTAACTTGCACGAATCCCCAGGTACGCCACATCATCGGGGACCTCGCGGCCCACGTTAAAGGTCATGCCCCAATCGAGGGCCTCAACTTCTTCGTAGCCGATCTTGCGCGCACGGCTCGTGTTCTTGCAGCCCGTCAAGCGCAGCGCGGCCAAGGTTTGCGGCCGGCGGACCACATCTTCGACGGAGCCGATCTCCTCCACATGCCCGTTATGCATCACGCAAATGCGCTGGCACAGGCGACACGCTTCGTCGATATCGTGGCTCACGTAGAGCACGGTGCGGTTGCACACGTCGAACAGGTCGAGCATGTTCTGCTCGAGCGCGCTCTTAAGGTAGGCATCGAGCGCGCTCATGGGCTCGTCGAACATAAAAATGCCCGGGTGTGCCGCCACCATGCGCGCAAGCGCCACGCGCTGCTGCTGACCACCCGAGAGGCGTGCGGGATAGCGGTCGGCAAAATCGGCCAGACCAAAAATGCCCAGATAGCGCTCGGCGAGCTTTTTGCGTGCAGCGACGTCACCCGCATCCTGTACGCCGGCGCACACGTTATCGGCCACCGTCATATTGGGAAACAACTGATAGTTTTGGAACAGCAGGGCGCACTTGCGCTCCTGGGGCGACAGGTTGATACCCGCCGCCGAGTCAAAGAAGGTCACGCCGTTGACGACGATCTCGCCCTCGTCGGGCGTCTCCACGCCGGCAATGCAACGCAAGGTGCAGCTCTTGCCACAACCCGAGGCGCCCAGCAGCGCCACGCGCTCTTCGCCGGCCTCAAGCTGCATGTCGAGAGTGAACCCCGGATAGCGCTTTTTGATAGCCAGAACAAGCGACATGGCTTATCGACCTCCCTTTGCGACCGTGTCATCGCGCATAAGCTCGGCCAGCGCCTCGCGATCGATACGCAGTGCATCGCCGCCGACTGGGTCGAGCGAATCGGTCTGGCCGCCCAGCTGCTTGGCCTGCTTGCGCTCTGCGCGGGACAGGCCGCGCTCACGGTACTTTTGCGAATGCGCCGTGTACATATTGATGAACAGAATGACCAGGAGGCTGAACACGATTACGACGATGACCCAAAAGAGCGCCACCGACGTGTTGCCGCCCATCCACTCAAAGTAGATGGCGATGGGGATGGTCTGGGTAATGCCAGCGTAGTTGCCCGCAAAGAACAGGGTGCAACCGAACTCGCCCATCGCGCGGGCAAAGGCGAGCACCGTGCCGGCGGCAATCGAGGGCCAGCCAAGCGGCATCATAAGCTTGGTAAAGATGCGACGCTCGGACCATCCCAGGGTTCGCGCGGCGTCGAGCATCTGCGTGTCGAGGCTCTCGAAGGCTCCGAGCGTCGTGCGGTAGACCAGCGGAAACGACACTACCACGGCAGATATCACCGCCGCGGGCCAGGTAAAGACGATCGAGATGCCGTGCGCGATGAGCCACTGGCCCACCCCGGTCGAGCGGCCAAACAGCATGAGAAGCAGAAAGCCGCAGACCGTGGGCGGCAGCACCATAGGAATCGTAAAGACCGAATCGAGCAGGCCCTTGATGCGGCTCGAGGTACCCATAGTCTTCCACGCGGCGAACAGGCCCAGCGCAAAGGAGATCAGCAGGGCAAGGCCGCTCGTTTTAATGGACACCCAAAACGGGCGATAGTCGATGTCGCCCAAAAAGGAGGCCAGAGAGGTCAAGGGCCCCCGCTCATCCCGCAACACGGCAGACGATGCCTCTACCATTTGAGCGCTATCAAGCCAACGCGCGCCGCCCTTGGCATCACCCGAGGCTGATGCAATCACCACATAGCGGTCCCCATCCGTACCACGCTCGTCAAAGCCATAGGTATACCCGCCGGTATCAAACGTTGTTTCCGCCGTGACATACCAAGGAAGATCCACGTCCCCTAGCTGCGCACCTCCCATGCAGTTTGAGCTGTCGAGCTCACAGACGAGGGCTTTGAGACCCGATACGCACTCGTTGTCCTGCGGATCCAATCCAAACTTCTCGACCGCCTTGGGCGATATCCACACCACAACGCGATCGGCAGCAGGCGCCGCTACAAGGTCCACGTCCTCGTCAACGGGAAACCGGTAGCCCTCAGGCTGGCCCTCCATGGCACGAGCGGTCCCCTTGGCCAACCGCTCAAAACCCTCGATCCCATAGGAAAGCCCATGAGCGGTCGCAGCAACCTGGGCCCCGTCCTCAGCGTCCCCAGCAAACGCAAATCCCGGCATCCAGCAAAGCGCGAAGGTCAAAGCACAGGCGACAAGCATGCGGAATCTATTAAGCACGAAAAGCTCCAAGCGAATACAAGGACGGAGTGAAACACAAAACGATGGAATTATCGCGCCAAGCCGCACTACGCGGAAAGCTCAAAGCCGTACTTAGCCCAAATCTTCTGAGCCTTCTTGTTGGACAGGCAAAAGTCGATGAACGCCTTAGCCTCGTCGGCATGTTCGGAGCTCTCGGCAACGGCGCCCGGATACACGATGGGCTTGTGCGAGTCCTCGGGACACACGAACGCCTCCTCGATGCCGTCGTAGCGGAAGATATCGGAGCTGTAGACAAAACCGGCCACGCAGTCGCCTGTGGACACATAGGCGGCAGCGGTACCAACTTTGTCGGCCAGTGCGACCTTGTCGGCGATCTCGGGAGCATACTTGCCGTCGTCGCCTTCGGTGCCGGTGTAGAGACCCACGGAAGCCAACGCCTGGTTGGCGTACTTGCCGGCGGGGACGGTCTTGGCGTCGCCGATGGCGATCTTGCCGTCCAGGTTCGCGACGTCGGCGATGGCCTCGATCTTGGTGTCGGAGCCCTCAGCGCGAATGATCACAAGATCGTTGACGAACATATCCTCACGCGTGTCGGCATCGACGAGCTCGACGGCCTCGGCGTCGTCCATGGTGCCCTTGGAAGCGGTGATGAGCACGTCGACCGTGGCACCGGCGCGCATCTGCTCAACGAGGTCGCCAGACGCCTTAAACTGCGTGTCGGCAAACGTGGTACCGGTCTGCTCGGTGTAAAGCTCCTGAACCTCGGGCAGAGCCTTCTCGAGCGAGTTGGCGGCAAAGACCTGCAGCTCGACAGCTTTCTTGGAAGATGCCTTAGCAGAACCGGCATCGGAGCCAGTCGGCTCAGACGTCTTGTTGCCAGAGCAGCCGGCAAGGCCAAGGCCGGCAGCGGCGACAGCAGAGAGCGAGACGAATCCGCGGCGAGAAACCATATCGAACATGTTCAACCCTTTCGGACCTTATGCCCGGGTACCCCACCGCGGGCTTTATTCTGTAATTAGATTATACTTCGGTGCGAATAATGATTATGAGAAATTATTCTCGTCTGAGAATATAGTTTCAAGCATGCCTACAGAATGCCGTCCCCTTGGGCGCAAATAAAAGGCGGAGCAGCCGTTCAGGTCGCTCCGCCGCAGGTAAACCGCTTAGTTGGTATGTCCGCCGCCCGCTGTCATCTGAGCCGCATGCTCCAGCTGGTCCGCTATGGCCTCCCAGCTTTCGCGAGCGGCCTTCGAAGAACCGGGAAAGTTTACGACAAGTGTATGACCTCGTTGCATGCAAATAGCGCGCGAGAGCATGGCGCGGCGCGTCTTGGTCATCGAGTACGCACGGATCGCCTCGGCAATACCCGGCACCTCGCGATCGCAGACGGCACGCGTCGCCTCGGGCGTCACATCGCGCATCGAAAGCCCCGTGCCGCCGCAGGTGAGCACGACATTGGCGTGGCACTCATCGGCGGCTTCCACAATGGCATCACCGATCTCGCTGACGTCGTCGCGCACGACCAGATGTGAGACGACCGTCCAGCCCTGCGCCTCGATAAGTTCCTCGAGTGCGGCTCCAGCCTCGTCCTGGGCAAGGTCCCGCGTATCCGAACACGTCACGATCGATATCTTCAGCTCCATAGCATTCCTCCTACAACACGGCGCCCTCAGGCAGGTCGACACGCACAACATCCACGATGTCTCCCGCCTTGAGCTCGCACGGACCTTCGTCAATACGCAGCAGGCAGTTGGCCCGCTGCATCGTGCCGAGCAACGCCGAATTCTGCGTCTTGGCCTCGGTCACCAACAGCTCACCGGTCTCGGGGTCGCGCAAAACCGTGGCGCGATCGAAGAAGCGGCGATGCTGTCGCTTTTTCACGCCGTGCGTGAGCATCGCCTGCTGCACGGGACGCGCCCCCTCGGCAAAACCGCGCATCTTGCGGATCGCCGGGCGGGCGAGCATCTCAAAGCCCACATACGCCGCCGCGGGATTGCCCGAAAGCCCCAGATACGGCTTGCCGCCGAGCAGCCCAAACGTGATGGCCTTGCCCGGACGCATCGAGATGCGGTCAAACAGCACCTCGCCCTCGCGCTGGACCAGCGCCGTCACGTAGTCGTAGTCGCCTGCCGAGGCGCCACCGCTCGTAATGACAAAATCGCACTCCTGCACGGCACGATGCACCAGCTCGGCAATCGCCCGCTCATCATCGGGCGCAATGCCGTAGAACACGGGCTCGGCGCCGGCATCGAGCGCCTCGGCCATCACCGCCGACGAGTTGGAGTCGCGAATCTGCCCGCGCGCCGGCAGCTCGTTCGGCGCGACCAGCTCCGTGCCCAGCGAGATGATGCCCACGCGCGGAGCGGCATGGACCTTCACGCTCGCGTAACCGGCGCTCGCCAGCAAGCCAGCGCCCGCCGGAGCCACGACCTCGCCGGCGTGCATCACAACATCGCCAGCATGGGCCTCCTCGGCGGCAGAGCGAACGTTCTCCCCCACCTTTGTCGGCGTCGAGAACCTCGCACGCGAGCCCTCGTTGCCATCGCCGTCGAGCACATCAACGATCTCGTATTTCACAACGGCATCGGCACCTTCGGGCACCGGCGCGCCCGTCATGATGCGGACCGTCTCGCCCGCGCCAATTGTGCCCTCAAACACATGGCCCGCGGCCTCGTGTCCGATAACGTCGAGCGTCACCGGCGCCTCACCAGATGCCTGCGCCAAATCCGCCGAGCGCACGGCATATCCGTCCATAGCGCTGTTGGCAAACGGCGAGATGTCGATATCGGCCACCGCGTCCTCTGCCAAGGGAAGACCGGCGGCCTGCCACACGGGAATCTCGACAACTCCGGTGCGATTCACGTGCGACAAGACGATCGCCTGTGCGTCCTCCAACGGAATGAGTTTCTCTGCCATATACACCTCTAGCATGCAACGGCGCACATCACGGGCGCCGATTCTTTATGTTTATCTCAGTATAATCCCGCGCCGCACGACGGCGACACGGCCCGTGCCCACGAATACACCTGTCGGTAACGGACGGCGAAACAGAACCAAAACCAACCAGCCGGTTTGTCACGTTTGGCACGTTCTATAATGCTCGTGTTGCAACCCAAAAGAGGAACGTATGGCTTTTACCGACAAACCCGAAAGCGCAAACGAGGCGCAGGATCATTCCCAGTCGCTCGACGACGGCGGCTTTTTCTCCCTTAATGACGTCATCATGGCAGGCAGGCAACAGCTCACCCGCTCCGAGCATCTCTTGGCTGCCGACACGCGCCGCAACGCCCGCAACCTACTCGCGAGCGCCAAGTTGCTCGCGCTCGTCGTCATCGTCTCGCTCGCCATGGGCGTTGCCGCTTGGGCGTTTTTGGCCTCGCTGAATATCGCGACCGACTATCGCGAGCACCACGCGTGGGTCTACGCATTGCTTCCCGTTGTGGGCATTGCCACCGCATGGGTGTACAAAAACCACGGCCTTGCCGCCAAACGAGGCAACAACCTGGTCATCGACTCCGCTCTGGGCACACGCCTCATCCATATGCGCATGGCCGTCCTCACCTTCGTCTGCTCCACGCTCACGCACCTAACGGGTGGATCGGCCGGTCGCGAGGGAGCCGCGGTGCAGATTGGCGGCACCATCGCCAGCAACATCTCGAGCCTCGCCCACCTCAAAAAGCATGACCACCACGACCTCATGCTCGCCGGCATCTCGTCGGCCTTTGGCGCCGTATTCGGTTCGCCCCTTGCTGGAGCTTTCTTTGGCATGGAGATGTGCTTTATCGGCAAGATCGACTACACCGCGGGCATCTACTGCCTGGTCGCCTCGTTTACCGGCTACTTTACGTCGCTTGCCTTGGGAACCGAGTACGAGGCGAATGTCATCGCCAGCGTTCCCAACATGACACCACGGACGGTTGTCATCGTTGTTATCAGCGCCATTATCTTCGGCCTGACGGCACGCCTCTTTGCCTGGTCGGTTCGAACCGTCAAAAGCCTGTACAGTCGCTTTATCACCAATTACCTCGTCCGCGCACTCATAGGCGCACTCGTGGTTTTGGCCGCCTATGCCCTCCTCGACGCCTGGAACTACGCCGGCCTTTCCACGTGGCTTTCCGGCGCCGGATTTGCAGGCAACACCACCCTGGCGGACGCAGCCATCAAGTTGGTCGTCACAGCGCTTACCCTGGGCGCGGGCTTCCAAGGCGGCGAGGTCACGCCCCTGTTTGGCATCGGTGCGGCACTCGGTGGCTGGATCGGTTGCCTTACCGGGCTTGACCCCAGTTTTCTGGCGGCCCTCGGCATGCTCGGCGTCTTCTGCGCCGGCCTCAACGTGCCCATCACCACCTGTATGATGGCCATCGATCTGTTCCACGGAACGGCCGCCGGGTTCTTTGTCATCGTGGCCTTTATCAGCTACCTAACCGGCGGACACCGCGGCGTGTACCCCGCCCAGCGCATCATCTCACCCAAGCGCCGTTCGCTTATTGTGGATGAGGGCGGTACGGTAGCGGACGCTATCGAGCGCCACAACGACCTGATAGAGTAGATGTAATAATCGCCGTGCAGCCACAATCGGGGGCAATTCGACCTGAGCGCGACCGCACTGTCATGTCACACGCCGGGAGTCGCCCCATGCACGCAACTGATTTTGGTCGCACGCTCATCATCGCCAACCCAGCCGCCCAGTCGGGTGCGGCGCGCGAAGTTGCCGAGCGCCTGCAGCGCTTTTTGGACATGACTGCACGCGCATCCCAGTTTGACCTGGTGTTGACCGAGCGTATGGGACACGCCAAGGAGCTGGCCGCGCAGGCTCAGGGCTATCGCACCGTTATCGCCCTTGGCGGCGACGGCGTGATTCACGAGGTCGTCAACGGGCTTATGACGCAAAAGGAGGACGCCCGCCCCGCTCTTGCCGTCCTGCCCGTGGGCTCCGGAAACGATTTTGCCCAGACGCTCGGCATCGACGATTTCTCCGGCAAGGATTTTGGCGCGCTGCTCACCTGCGAGCTGCAGCGTCAGGACATCGGGCGCATTCGCTCGCGGAGCCCTGCGAGCGGCAGCGGCGAGGCTACCGTTGAGTACTACGACCAGACGCTTTCGGTCGGCATCGATGCCGCTATTGGTCTGGGCACCACCGAGTTGCGCAAAAAGACCGGCTTGACGGGTGCTCCGCTCTACACCCTCTCGGGACTTGAGCAGTTTGGCCTGCGCTATCGCAACTACCCCATGACAGTCAGCTTTGACGGCACGCCCGCCGAGCGCGTGAGGGCGATCATCATGGCAATTCAGCTGGGCCCCACCTATGGCTCGGGCTATCGCATCTGTCCCGATGCCGATCCCTGCGACGGCATACTCGACGTCTGCTACGCCTGCGGCCCCGTCCCACGCGCGGTTGCCCTGCCAATGTTCCTTTCGGCCAAAGACGGCCACCATACCAAACTGCCGCCGATTCGCATGCGCCGCTGCCGCCATGCCGAGCTCACCTTTGAGGAGCCCGACTACCCCATCCAGGCCGACGGGGAGCCCGTTGTCGCCTCGCGCATCGAGGTCGACGTCCTCGGCGGCGCCCTCAACGTCTGGCGCCCCACCCACTAGCCACCCCTAAGTTGCGGTGAAATAGGGACTGTTTTGCGGCTTTAGCTGCATAAACAGTCCCTATTTCACCGCAACTTATGAAGAGATCATTCCTCCCCCACCCGGCTTGCGACGGCTGGCCTTTTTAATGGCGTTGAAGTGTTTGTCGTTGAGCCTGCGCTGGCGAGAGCGCTGAGGCACCTTGGTCTTTACGCGTCGGCGCGGTGGACGCCCGCGACGCTCAAGCTCAGCGCGCAGCTTACGCAGACAGCTCGCACGATTCTGAAACTGACTACGTCTCTCGCGCGCCGTCACGACAATCCCCGTGGGCCCATGTTTCATGCGCACAGCAGAGTCCGTCGTGTTGACGCCTTGTCCGCCCGGACCCGTCGCGCGAAACACCTGCACCTCGCAATCGCGCGCCAACTCCTCGGCCGACATCTCGGCATAGCGCGCATACTCGCGCCACCCCATCTTGTTCTCATCCATATCAACACCTCCCCTCATACAAAAAATGTGACAAAGGGACAGTCCCTTTGTCACATCGCATACCAATCGCTTGTGTTGCGCGCTTAGGCGAAGGTGATCTCGCCGGTCTCGCAGTCCATATCGGCGATACGGGCCAGGCTCTCAACGCGGAAGCCACGCTCGCGGAGCTTATCGCCACCGCCCTGGAAGCCCTTCTCCACGGCAATGCCGATGCCGGCAACCTCGGCACCCGCGGCCTCGCAGATCTTGATAAGACCCTCGAGCGCGCAGCCGTTAGCCAAGAAGTCGTCGATGATCAGGACCTTGTCGCCCTCGGACAGGAAACGCTTACCAACGATGACCGGGTACTCCTTTTGCTTGGTAAAGGAGTAGATGGTCGTGGCATACTGCTCGCCGTCGAGGTTGATGGACTGCGCCTTCTTGGCAAAGACCACCGGCACACCGCCAAAATGCTGAGCCGCGATGCAGGCCATGCCAATGCCCGAAGCCTCAATCGTCAGGATCTTGTTGATCTCGACGCCCTCGAACAGACGGGCCCACTCGGCGCCCATGTGGTCGAACAGCTCAACGTCGCACTGGTGGTTGAGGAAGGCATCAACCTTAAGGACGTTACCGGCCTTTACGATGCCGTCATGGCGAATACGATCCTCAAGCTCCTGCATGGCGCAACCCCTTCTCGCGGCAAGGATGCCGCGCGATTAATAAACGTTGTTCGATAGTCTACCACGGACCGACCCCCGACCGCCCCACAAGCCGCATCGCACCACAAACCAGTCTTTTTGGGACGGCGCGAATCGTGGCAGACAGCCTCTCAACACACTAATGGCGGGCGCGCATCCTCACCAAACGCACCATGGCGAGTGCAAAGCCCGCTGCCGCCACAGCCATGAGCACGTAGAATACCGAGCGAAAACCAAACAGGAACACATCCGGACGACCTGCAACAATACTGGTCACGGCCTCGCCCATCGCCACGCTCATCTGCCCATAGAGGATATGCGATGCCGCCGTAATGCCCACTGCCATACCCGCATAGCGCGCAAGGCTACCCAGGCTGCCCGCAAAGCCGAGCGCTTCGCGCGGAGCCGAGCCCATATACAGCGAGTTATTGGGACTTTGGAAAATCGACGTGCCACACGACATAAACGCGACGCAACACACGATCACAGGGATGGAAGAGTGCTCGTCGAGCGTGCTTACCGCAAATAGTCCGCACACGTACACGCCCAGGCCAACCGCCGTAGGGCCCTCGCAGCCAACACGGTCCGAAACCGTACCCGAAAGCGGGCCGATAAAGGCATTCACCATCGGCAGCGCCAAAAAGAGCAGTCCGGAAATATCGGAGCTAAAGCCATGGGCATCCTGGAAATAGAACGGCAGCACAAACTCAGATGCGCCAATACCAACGAACACGATGAGCATGCAGGCGAGGTTGATGGTGAAGGCCGAATTTGCAAAGCAGCGACGAGCGGCCTCGATCAGGGACATGGGGCGCTCACCAGCCTCCGGCTTAACATGCGGCAGCGTATAGAGCCCCACGATAAATGAGATGACGCCAATGGGCAGGTTGATGAGGAAGATACTCTCCCAGGGAAAGCTTGCCGCCAGCATGCCGCCCAGCACGGGGCCACACATCATGCCGAGGGCCACGAAGGTCGCGAGAATGCCCATGGCGCGGCCGCGCTCGCGCGCCGGAAAGGACTCGGTAATAATGCCCATGTTGTTGGCCATGGCCGCCGCGCAACCGACGCCCTGGACAATGCGAGCCAGAATAAGAACCTCGAGCGAGGCCGAAAGGCCGCACAGCAACGATCCGACCGTAAAGACGATTACACCCAGCTGGAATACGCCCACCTTGCCGCGCACGTCGCCCAAGCGGCCAAACGGCAGCATAGCCACGCATGTCGCAAGCAGGTACACCGAGCTCACCAACTGGATGTGGTCGAGGCCCACGCCCAGCTCCTTTTGCATCACGGGCAGCGCCACGGTCACGACGGTCGAATCCAGACATACCATAAACGTCATGATGAGCACGGTAAACAGAATCGCCCACTTGTTCTTGCCATGGGTGTCGCCCTCTAGGGCAATACGCTCGCGGCGCAGCTGCTCTGCGGTTTTCTCCATATCCATCCTTTCGAGTGGCGCAACGCAAAAACGGGGCCCCAATCGCCTGTAAACAGTAGCGATTGGGGTCCCGCCTACGGAATCGGAACGAAAGGTCGCCGAAGCTTTCTGCCAGCATCGGCGCCTTGTGCGAACGCTAGCCTAGCACTGCTCGAGCGCCTGCTCAAGGTCGGCAATCAGATCGGCCGTGTCCTCGAGGCCGCACGACAGGCGCACCATGTCGGCGGAGATACCGCAGGCGATGAGCTCCTCGTCGTTCATCTGGCGATGCGTAGCATTAGCAGGATGCAGGCAGCAAGTGCGGGCGTCGGCCACATGCGTGGCGATCTGGGCGAGCTTGAGGCTCTTCATAAAGGTCTCGGCTGCCGCGCGACCACCGTTAAAGCCAAAGCTCACAACGCCGCAGGTGCCGTTGGGCATGTACTTCTGAGCGATGTCATAGTACTTATCGCCCTCCAGGCCCGGATAGCTCACGAAGCGTACCTTGGGATGGCTCTGCAGGAACTTGGCAACGGCCAGGCCGTTCTCACAATGACGCGGCATGCGTACATGCAGGCTCTCGAGCGAGCTGTTCAGGAAGAAGGCCGCCTGCGGGTTCTGCATGGGGCCGAGGTCGCGCATAAGCTGCGCGGTGGCCTTGGTAATGAAGGCGCCCTCGCGACCGAACTTCTCGGCATACGTCACGCCGTGATAGCTCTCATCGGGCGTGGTGAGACCCGGGAACTTGTCCGCATGAGCCATCCAGTCAAACTGACCGTGGTCGACGATCACGCCGCCCAGGTAGGCGGCATGTCCATCCATGTACTTGGTGGTGGAGTGCGTGACGATGTCGGCGCCCCATTCAAAGGGACGGCACATCACGGGCGTCGGGAAGGTGTTGTCGACCATCAGCGGCACGCCGTGGTCATGCGCGGCCTTGGCAAAGCGCTCAATATCGAGCACGGCAAGGGCGGGGTTGGCGATCGTCTCGCCAAAGACGAGCTTGGTATTGGGCTCAAAGGCTGCCTCGAGCTCCTCGTCGGTGCAATCGGGGGCAACGAACGTGCAGGTCAGACCCATGCGCTCCATGGTATGGGCGAGCAGGTTATAGGTACCACCGTAGATGGCAGAGCTCGCGACCACGTGATCGCCGGCACCGGCCACGTTAAAGATCGCGAGGAAGTTCGCAGCCATGCCCGAGCTCGTGAGCATCGCAGCGGTACCGCCCTCCATCTCGCAGATCTTTGCGGCAACCAGATCGCACGTGGGGTTCTGCAGACGGCTGTAGAAGTAGCCCGACTCCTCCAGGTCGAACAGCTTGCCCATGTGCTCGGACGTGTCGTACTTCCACGTGGTTGACTGGTAGATAGGCACCTGACGCGGCTCTGCATCACCCGGGCGATAACCGCCCTGAACACACGTCGTACCGATGGTCTGCTCGCTCATATCCAACTCCCTTACTTGGGTTTTGTTTTATTCGATTCACGATACCGCTACCGCACACCCCTCTCAACCCATCCCGCCGATAGGTTATGGGACAAATTAATCAGGTTTATTTGTCCCAAATCTTAAGAAAGTGTTCGATGGCGAAAAACAATGAGATATGCACTGCGGTCTCGATAAGCGAATGCGCCAGCAAGGGTACCATAGGCGGGTACACCGCAATCAAGGAGACACCGATGAAGCAGATTGATACCACTCAGCTCAACACTGCCACCTGCCAGGCTCAGGCTGCCGAATACCACGCCCGCAGCTTTAACTGCGCGCAGGCCGTCGCCTGCACGCTCGCGCCCGCCGTCGGGCTCGACCCCCAGGTCGCCTTTACCCTCACCGAGGGCTTTGGCGCCGGCATGGGCGGCATGACCGAAACTTGCGGCGCCATCTCGGGCGCCGTGGCCATCATGGGCTTTGTAATGAGCGATGGCATGGAAAACCCCAAGACCAAGGGCCAGACCTACAAACTGTCGCGCGAGATCGCCAAACGTTTTGGCGAGAAGAACACGACGACCGTCTGCGGCACGCTCAAGGGCGTCGGATCGGATAAGGGTCCGCTCCGCAGCTGCCCCGGTTGCATCGACGATGCCGTCGAAATCGCCTGCGATGTACTAAAGCAGCTCGCCGAGTAAACGGCAGCGACATAAAACGACAGCCGGCGCGCTTGGGATTCATCCAAATGCACGCCGGCCGTCGTCGTTAGAACTCAGCAAACTCGGGAGCGCTGACCTCAATCTCCTCGCGCCCCGCCATAAGCTCGCGCATCTTAGCGCAAAACGGCTCTTGCTCCCCCGCTTTAAACACCAAGTGAAGTGTCACAGCATCCGCGTAATCGGTATCCGAAACCTTGGCACCCGAATCCTGCGCCAAGCGAAGCACCTGCTCATACTGTGGATAGGCCACATGCACATCAACCGGCACGACGCTCGTCATCTCGACGATCTGCCCGGCCTCCTGAGCCGCGGCCACCGCCGCCTGCGTCGCCGCGGTATAGGCGCGCACCAAACCACCAGGCCCCAACAGCGTGCCACCAAAATAGCGTGTCACTACGCAGCAAACATTTTTGAGCCCCGCACCGCGCAGCACCTCGAGCGTCGGCATACCACTCGTGCGGCTCGGTTCACCATCATCGCTCTGGCGCTCGCGTCCATCGACCAAAATCCACGCGGGAACATTGTGTCGAGCGTCATAATGACGCTTGCGAACCATCTCGATAAAGGCATTCGCCTCGTCCTCGGACTCAATATGGACCAGCTGGGCAATAAACCGGCTCTTGCGGTCCACAAACTCGCCCGAAACCTCAATATTCGATTGCAGAGTAAAATAGCTGTCCAACAAAGCCCCTCAACAAAATAAAGCGCAGCAACAAACAGCCTCAATAATACGATAACCCTAGTAAAAAGAATGGCAACGCCGATGATTCCGTCAACGAAAGCGAGAACCCGTCAGCGCGAGCAAGGTGCCTTGAAAGCCGAGGGCATTGACCTTATGGTCATGCCCGAAGGTTTGAAAGGCAGATTGCCGCGCTGACGGGTTCGCAGCGTCAACAAAGTGCCAAGTGGGCCGATAAGCCGGGTTCTGTCGTGAACGGTCATTTATCTTGTCTGCACGTTACCGTGCAGCTCCACGCACGCTACCCGAACGCGGACCGAGCCGGCCCATAGCGTTCCTATTCGCGCTTGCTCCGGATGGGGCTTGCCAAGCCGCCGTGTTGCCACGACGCTGGTGGTCTCTTACACCACCGTTTCAGCTTTTCCCTTTACGCCTTGCGACGCAGGTGGGAGTCTTCTTTTCTGCGGCGCTTTCCGTCGGATCACTCCGCCCGGCCGTTAGCCGGCATCCCGCCCTCTGGAGCCCGGACTTTCCTCACGCGTACCGCAAGCAGTACATCGCGCGACCGTCTGGCCCACTCAGCAGTGCAAGAGTGTAGCACACCGCCGCCACAGGCAACGGCACAACACAAGCGCTCGACACGATAAACCAAGAAGCGCCCATGCGCTACAATAATCCCGTCGATGGGCAACGTTGTCAGTCGAGACGCGACCGCGCTCCGCACCCCTCCGTCTACTCGGTGCGTTCCCGCCTCCTCCCCGAGGCGGGATGTCGGCTTTTTTCATGCACCGACAATTCAATAGCCTGTGGACAGCCCGGCAGCATTGCGCATCTCGGTGCCAAATCAAAACCACCCCTAAAAGGGGTGGTTTGCTC
>NZ_QSFY01000012.1:65665-67973 GCF_003467965.1 Collinsella sp. AM42-18AC | reverse complement strand
TCGAGGGCGGTCGCGAGGCGGTAGGGGCCGTCGTCAATCACACTTCCCAATGCTGCTGTTTTGTATTCAGCCTTCAGGTCGTACTTAGCGTTCCATTTGCTGTTCGATTCTTTTGTGACGTTAGACGTCGCCGTTAGATTAACTTTTGCGCCATCAGTCTTCCACTCCCTCTGATTCATCGCATAAGCAACAATCCCATTCTGAATTCCCGAAATACTCGGCGGGAAGGACTGGTTGTCGGCATCGATAGAAAAGCTCTCTTCCTTGGCATCCAGGTGCCGCTGAATGCGGTCGGCATATTTCTTGGCCCATTCATCGACTTTGCCATTTCTCACAAAGTAATTGTTGGATAGATCTGTCGAGCGGTAGGCGTAGTCGGCCTTCTGGTAGTTAGCCGTGTGGTCGGAGTGGGCGATTGCCATGAGCTCGTCGGTCAGGCCAAAGTACAGATGGCGCTGGTCCAGGTCTCCGTACCAGTTGTCGCTGGTGTCGTCCCAAGTTAGGTCCATCTGGCACCATTTGCCGTCGATCTTCACGGCGTTCCAGGTGTGGCCGTTGCCGGTGATGCGGCCGTTGGCGATGCCCGCGGCGTCAAGGAGCTTGGAGTAGATGCGCTGGTAGCTCTCGCAGGTGCCCTGGTGGCGCGTGAGGCCGCTTTCGGCCGAGCACCAGTTGAGGCTGTGGTCGTACTCCAGCTGGTCGAGCGTCCAGTCGTGGAGCCACAGCGCCATGTCGTATTCCGAGCCGTTTGTCTGTTGCCTGCACAGATCCACGGCGTCGTTGACGATCTGCGTGACGCTTGGGCGGGCGGCGTCGTTTACGGTCACCTCCGCCGTGGTGCGCAGGTAGTAGATCCCCTTGTCGTTTTGGGGGTCGTTTCTGTCGTTGTCCATAAAGTAGAAGTAGATTCGGTACGTGCCCGACGCCGTGAAGTCAAAGGTAAAGTCGTGGCCCGCGGTGCCCAGGCTGTAGTAGCTGGCCCATGCCGCGCGCGACGGGTCGCAGACGCTTTCCTGGCTGCCGCCGTCCCAGTAGGTGGGCACGTCCATGCGCGCCTTGGCCTGGGACGAGCCGTTGGTCTGGGTTACATGGAAGGTCGTCGCGGTGCCCGCGGGGGCGTCGTTCCACGAGACGGTGAAGGTGACGCCGTTTTGGGTTGCCGTGGCGGAGTGGGCGTAGCCGGTTTCTGCTGCGGTGGAGATTGCCTCGGGGGTGCCGTTGGTTTGGGCGCGGAGGGATGGGGTGGGGGTGCCGGTTGCGGTGGGGGTGCCGTCAGCGCTTTCCGTGTTGACGGCGCTGGTGCCGGTGGATGTTGCGGTGCTGTCCTCTGCGGTATCTGCTGTCGCGTTTGCGTTGGTGCCGTCTTCGGCCTTGCCTGCGCCGCTGCTCGTAGCGTCGGCTTGCGCCTGCTGCCCGGCTGTTTCTTGAGGCTGAATCGCCTCCGCAATGGCTGCCATAGGCATCGTCGCGCCGACCATAGACGTGCACGCGATCACGCAGAACAGGTAGTAAAGGGGTCGTTTCATAGCGGAGCCTCTCGGTGAGCAGCCAATAGGGTCCGAAGGCAGCTCCAGGCCAGCACTCCGCACATATTTTGTTGGAGTTTATTTTACGGGAACCCCAGTCAACATCAGCGAACTTTCTGGGGAATGTTGGAGGGACGGATGGTTGATTGCCCGGTGACGTTGTGGATCGCGTTGGGCTGACTATGCCTGATGCGGCAAATCCAGCACGAGGCCGTCTCGCGCTTCTTCGAGACTCGCCACCGAGACCTTCCGGGAAAAGTCCGCGAGGCTGCTGCTTAGGTCAAGTTCTGCGTGGTCGTATTTTTCAATTTTGCAGCCCGGGTGATTCTCGTCTGGTAAAAGGCGACATTCGACCGGTCGCGACCCGATGATTCGATACTCCTTCTGATATGCGTACTTGGGCGTTTTGATAACGAGATTGTGCGGGATGCCCTCAAAGATCTCGCGGATCGGTTTTGGCCCAGGGACGCCGTAGGAGATGGGACCGTGGGCGTAGATGTTTCCGTTGTCGGTGGTGTGTCTGTCGGCGAGGCGCGTTAAGCTGTCGTACTGCACAATGCCGATCAACCCGTCCGCGCACCCGAACTCCTGGATCATGCGCATCGGGATTTTCACGGTGTTGTCGACGATATCGTTCTTGCGGACCGTGTACATGCAGATTTCGGACCTCGAGCGTTCGACTGCCTCAATGAACCGTATATCTTTCGCTGGGGCCGGGGGCGCGGTCATCTGTTCTATTCATCCCGTGTTGGCTAGCCATAGTAGCCAACACGGGAAGCTAT
>NZ_QSFY01000012.1:0-65655 GCF_003467965.1 Collinsella sp. AM42-18AC | reverse complement strand
GGGGAAGCTATACGGCGAGGGTCGCGCCCCGGTTCCCGGGGCGCGACCCTATTGATTTATTTGCTCAATTTTTCGTGCCTATGGCGCTCATTTCCCGGTAATCACTCAGACCACTCCATAGTCAACATCAACACCTGTCCTTCAAGCGAGTGGGACCGCAGAACTGCACGGCATAGGCGAGGACAACACGCGCCAGCTCATCGAGGCCGGAATCTATCGATAGGGGGCTCCGGAGCTCATGTCGGGCCCAGTGCGTAAGCGAACAACCAATCACTGATCATTCGTCAAGATTTTCATAACCCTGTCTGAAAGTATCGCTAATCCGTCTTTATCTCGCTTATAGGTAAATACCCTCCTGTGGCTGATATCAAAAGGCAGCTGGGGAACATCATCTTTGCATATCAAAACGGCCTGCTTGCCCCTTCCGATCGCATAGCCCACTTCGAACATGACGTTTGGATTCAGATCGGTAATGTCAGCAATTACCAAAGAGCTAGACGCAATCAAATTAAATATGTCTTCCGTAATATCTGCGGGAGTCCATATCTCGTCTACGCGCCTGCATTTCTTACCTGCCCTCTTAGAGCCTTCGACCAACGCTAAATATACAGGGTCGATAGAAGGGTCTTCGGTGAATGGCATCATGACGGCAATTAAATTTGGGTCACACGCAGAAGACGCTTCAGGTTCGACCGGCAAGGGACGGTCAGCAAGAAACTTTGAAAACAGGCGAAAAGGGTCCCCCTCGCAAAGCCTCCAATGAGTACGTTTATTTTCCCAAAAGTTTTCATCGAGCAAGCCGAGATCCAATAAGGCATGCGATGGAAACTGCAGAACGGGTGAAGAAATTACTGGGTTTATCGACGGAGAGTCCATATAGCCCAGTCTGGCCATGGCGCCCATATCGTCCGACTCAAATTCACGCGCCATAACAGTAGGAAGCTGAGCGAGGGCATTAAAATCAAAGCTGGTGGAAGTTCTATAGCGGTCCGCCAGCTCATCGGGAGTTCGCTCAAACATTCTAGAAGTCAACATGGGCAGGGTTTCATCAGCACGGATAATCAAATTAAATAGCATTCACAACACACCCTATGAAAAGAAACGGCTAAACGAATGAAAAAATAGTACTCTATTAGTCTGTCTCGGAGCGGAGCCAATTGTGCTTGATAATCGCTACGACCTTGTTCCCGATAGAGTATCGAGGCATCGTCAAGATTCTTTCGCAAATTGATTTAGCCGTCCTCGGCACCGTCCTCTTCTAGCCTTTCGCCTTTCCCTTCGGCTCGTCCGTCTCTTCCAGCTTGGACATGTCCAGGTACCTCCTCTTGCCCCATTCGCGCTTCACTGTGTACTTCAGCCTCGCCGTCGCAAGCCTGAGGGGTGAGTTGTCGTCCGGAAAGGTCCCGACGACCCTCGCCCTCCTCCTGATCTCGCGGTTGATGCGCTCGATTCCGTTGTTCGTCCTGATTCGGCGCTAGCGTTCCGGCGGGAATTCCGTGTAGGCAAGTGTCTCGGCGAACCCGTCGCGCACCGTCCTCGCGCCCGCCCCGCGGAGCTTCGGCACGCTGAGCTCGACTTCCTCGGCGCCCGTGTCGAGCCTTCTCGTGTAGCGGCCGCTGCGGTAGGCCTTCCGGCCTGCCGTCCTCCCGTAGCGCTCGGCCCCGACAAGCTCGGACGCCTCCTCTTTGGGCAGCGCGTCGAGCGACCCATCGTCGATCGATACGATGTTCGCAGACGGGGCTCGTGCCCCTTTCATCGATGATTTGTTGTTTGGTCGCCTGAACTCATATGACGACGCGTGAACCGTGTTCCTCTATGTGTTTGTCAATTTGTGAAAGAAATTATGCGTCACCTCCTTATGCGCAACTACTTTCCCCATGGGTTATTAAGACTGCCCAAGACGGATTGTTGATTGTTGGAGATTGGTTTGCCCAACTGGGCTTAAGGTCCTTGATCTGGATTTCCCAGTCGCCCTACAGCGCTCTTGCAATGAGTGTTGTAGTGGTCATTGCCCAAACTTATCTGGCACTCTATGCGCTGTTTAGGAACATGAACTACTACGACATGAACGCATCGTTTCTTAAGAACTTCTTCAATGCCGTTAAGGGTGCGGCGATGAAACTGTCCGCGGCGATCTTGGGTGAACACGCGATACATGTGTTGTGCAAGAAGAAGGGGAGTGACGATGAGATACAATCCTCTGTGAGTAGCAGCCAGGAATAGGCCGAGAACGGGCGACTCGCTGTTCAATAGAGTACATTTTGCAGCATAAACTTGATGCGGGGCTAGCATGCTTTCTATTTATAGCTGGCTAATATCCAGCCTTAGACACTAATGTGATGGTAAAGTTACTTGAGACAAGGTCGCAGCTAGTCATTGATCGCCCCGATTGGAGCAAGTCCTCTGTTAAAGATGGACTGAGACGTTTTTACCAATTCGGGTCCGTGCATATGGTTATTCCATAGCCACGGACCCGAAACCGTGCCTACGGAATAACCATATGCACGGACTGTGCGGCCTTGTCCTTATTGGAATCGAGGTGCAATGCTCTGCGACTGTATCAGTAAAACTGATTTGAATATCCTGAGAAATCATCTGAGGGTTAATCGAGCCGTTAATAAAATGCCTTTGTTTATCTTTCCCTGCGGCGGCGATCAGAGCCTGCACCCCTCTCGTCGATTCTTTAGAGCTTATGTGTCCAACAATCATACCGAGGCTTTTAAAAACGTTTTCTGCCTTACCGCCGAAGACGTAGCGGCGGAAATGGTCGGTTCAAAACTAAATTTGCTTCAACAAGAGGCTATGCTTGCCGATATATCGGACTGGATATTGATTTTTGCAGAGAGCTGTGGATCTTTTTGTGAGTTGGGCGCTTTCTCCGCTTTGCCTCATGCTGCCTGGATTACCTCTGTTGCCGTTGGAAAGCAATATAAGGGCTCTCGGAGCTTCTTGATTGATGGGCCAGTGAAAGAAATAGCCACGGGAGATTCTTCGCTTAACAAAGTCTTTTATTTGGACTTGAATAACCCGATGTCTTCGCCTGACTTATGTCGTTTTGTTTCTGAACTGAGGTCCCTTATTGGTGCCAATGCTACAAGACGGGCCAAGATTGGCTTAAATGCCACTAGAAAGATGATTAATCGAGACGAGGCTATGATTAACGTTGGCTCGCTCGTCCATGAGTTGCTTGATTTGCTTCAAATATTGGGGCCCATGTCAGAGACCGATTTACGAACGATATACTGTGCGGCCAAAGGTTTCCGTGCTAGTAAGCTCAAAATTTACTCACCCATTTTAAATGCGGATATGAAAAATGCCGGCGTTCCGATATCTTGGTTGGATGTTTGCTGCATGATGAGAGCTACCGGTCTTGTTTCTAAAGTGGGATGCAACAAGGGTTCGGACTCCCTGATTAAAAGCACGATACACCTCGATTCCTATTTCATGTTTAAGGGAAGCGAAGACCAAGATTTCTCAAACATGAGGGCGCGGGTAATCCTTCGTAAGAGATCAATGGGGTATGGAGGCGTTGCCGGTGTCTATTGCGGATAGAATTTGCTTCGATCTTGGAATGACAAATCGCCAGCTACTGGACCTTGCGAGCTCAACGACAGATAAGTATCACTGTTTTTCTGCCGGCGGGAGAAAGATCGTTGCGCCTCAACCAGATTTGAAGCTCGTTCAGTGTTGGATATCGGACTATATAAATACGGAATTTGATATAGATCTCCCTTACGCTACAGCCTACGAAAAGGGTTCAAGCGTCTGCCATAATGCCAAGCTCCATGCTAATAGCAGTCATTTTCTTCTGCTTGATATTTGCCATTTCTTTGAGTCCTGCACTCAGAAAATGGTCAGAAATTTGTTTTCAGGGGGAGTGTATCAGTCGACAAACGCTGCATCACGCTTGCGTCTCACCGCAGATGATGTTGATCTTCTCGTAGCTTTATCATGCTATCGGGGCTCTCTTGCAACGGGTTCTCCGTGTTCGCCTTTTATCGCCAATCGCATAATGGCTTCATTTGATCATGAGATAGCGGCTGGACTAGGCGAGAAATTCGTCTACTCGCGATATTCTGACGACATCTGCATTTCATCAACTGAATGGATAAACTCTGCGGAGATTTCAACTTTTGTTGGTAGTCGCCTACGGCAAAAGAGTTTTGATTTGAATAGTGACAAAACTCGTTGTTTTGGGCGAGGGCACCTTCGTAAAATCACGGGCATCTATCTTGACTGTGATGGCGTCCTGCGCCTGGGACCTCAAAGAAAAGCAGAGCTAAAGCGCTTGTTATACCAGGCGCTTATGCGCGAGTGCGATCGTAATCACGCCCATCGCGTTTTAGGCCACTTGAGCTTTTGCAGGCAGGTCGAACCGGATTATTACAACGCGCTTTTAGCTAAGTACGCGAGCTACGGTAAGGCTGTTTCTTGCGGAGGCGTTATGCCAGCGTTAGTAGAGCTCGCCTATGGGTGATGGACGGAGCGTCGCGAAAGACATTCCTATGGTTGTCAATCCGCGCTATCTTCTCTCTCGACTCCATCGAGAAGGGCTTCGTGGGCATCGCCTCGACTCGCGTTTGTATTTCCCCTCGGGAACCTGCCTCGTTATGTGTTCGGACGTTCTTCTGTTGATGCATATCCTGATTATGACGATGCTGCCGCCAGGCAGGTCGTAGCAGTAGCCGGCTGCGTTCATATAGAGACGACCGTTCGTCAGGTCATCGATGTATGCCGATGGCACATGGTTTCTTTCGTAAATTGATAATCGCATACCGGAACAAGGTCCGCACCTCGTTATGTGATTTCCGGCGGATAAACAATAAATCACAGACGAGGGGGGCACGGACCGTGTCTGCGAACATCGCAACGGTCGACGGGGGTCTCTGTGCATGAACTTAAATGACTGAGCTTTTCTCAGAAATCTTGTTTTTCAAATTATAAACAGGAAAACTGTTTATAATTGAATTGTCTAAGAGGAGGTCGCTGTGAAACTTCTTAAATTAAGAATCGATGGGGTCACACTGTTTAAGGACAAGCGTTTAGAACTTGATTTTATTGCTGCCGATCGAGTTTTGAGCGATGAAGAAGGTAATTATGCTGACGTGTTTCCGCTGCCAGTTGGGTCCTCGCTCTATTCTCAAAATGTAATGGGCGTTGTTGGCGTTAACGCATCCGGCAAGACAACGACTCTCAACCTTGTGCGCTTTGTACTTGGCTATATGTCAGGCAGCTTTGTTATGCGCCGCTTTGCAACTGGCTCCGATGTTCTCGGAAACTTGGAGCGCCAGATCAATGTTTCCTGTGTATTTTTCGAAAAAGGTTCGGTATATCTTATTGAGTCCCAGCTTCGTAAAGTGGATGGCCAAGCTGCGGAGGATACTTCTTTTTCTGAATTGCTTGCATTTGAGAACGAATGGCTTTGGGGATGCCCCGCATCACGCGTCTCTAGAAAGGTCGTTTTGGATATCGAGTGTCTGAAGGATATCTCTGAGCCTATGCTGGTTCGTGAGGGTCCTGCCGAGTGCGACCTTGTTCTTAACGATGCCCAACGAACTTTCTTGGATGACAACATGTCGATTGTGTCTGTCATCACGGGCAAAAAGATTGTCTCGGTGGAGTCTCCCGAGCGTACGCTGCCTTTGACGAGCTTGCCAACCCCTGTTGTTCAGGCTTTTGATCCAAGCGTCGAATATCTTGTCTGGAACAAGGAAAACCAAGTGTTCCATCTTAAGTTTAAGGGAGAAAGAGCTGAGCGGGTGATGAATGTCGCGATCGCGACTTCTGTTCTGTCAAATGGTACGGTTTTGGGTGCGGAACTGGTCAATCAAGCGATAACTGCTCTCAGAAATGGGGGCTATCTGATTGTGGACGAGATTGAAACGGGTCTTAACAGATCGCTCGTAGGCACAGTGATTGAGCTTTTTGCTTCCCCCGTTACGAACCCCCATGGGGCAACCTTGCTCTTTTCGACTCATTACTCGGAGCTTCTTGATGTGCTGAGACGTAAGGACAATGTATTTGTTCTTGTGCGCGATGATTCGTTTAAGACGGAGCTCGTCAAGTATTCCGAGCGCATCAATCGGATTGAGAATAAAAAGAGCGATGTGATCATCAACAATGTGATCAAGGGGTCTATGCCTAAGTACCCCGACGTTCAAGCGATGCGCGAGTATGTTTGCGAGCACATCAATGGGTAATCAGGCAAAAGACATTCTATCAAGTCGTTTTGTCTTGTTTAGCTGTGAAGGAACTGCAGAGGGTGTCGTTGTTCAGGTATTGTATGACAACGATTTGTTGATCGTTCCAAGAGAACGAGTGGTCAAAGACGCCCTCATTGTCGATCGTCCTTACACGCGAAAACGCAAGGCGTCCGAAATTGCAAACGACTATTTCTCGATGAACTACGAGACTGCTGGGGCTGAAGGACTTGCGGTCGCACGGATTGTGGACAGCAACGCTCCCAAGTTTGAGTTTCCAAAGCGCAGGCAGAACGGCACTAAAGTTCTGAATTTTGTTACGCGGCCGGAGATCGAGATGCTTGTGATTCACGCCGAGGGTGCCTATCGGGATTGGGGGAATGCGACCAGAAGGGACAGGCAACTTAGGCCTAACGAATTCTGCAAACAGCGTCTTGGACTAGGCAAAATTAAAGAGAAGGACTTTCTTGAGGAATATTGGGACAACGGCGAAAAACTTGTAAAAGCAATTAAAGCTCATGCGGAGACGAGCAAGCGAAAGAACGAAGAGCTTCTGCTGGTTGACTTGTTGAAATAGCAGTTGAGCGCCCGACGGAAGTATGCGGCAAATTTCGGAACCCTCGAGCACATCGCCCTTTTCATGTAAAGAAACCGCAGGTAGAAACGTTGTCACTATCCAGTGTGGTCGTCATGTCAAGAATTTGCCGCATACTTCCGGATTGGGCGCTCATTTTGCACTCTCGAAGTCCCCGCATCCTCTAAAAAAGTTCTTAAGACAGCCTTAAAGGCGTTCCAGCTCGCGTTGACAGCGTAAAATACGCATGTTTGACTATGACTAAAGTGGATTTTAGGGGAGGAGTACGCCATGGAGGTGCTGGTTGTTGGCAACACCGCATATGTTGACGATGACTTTTGCGCCAAGGCATTCCCTGGGGACCACGTTAAGGTTGTAGCCGCGCAGGAAGCGCGCCGCGACGAGTCGTCGCCCCATGCCTCGTGGAAAGAGCTGCTTCAGCACTTGGAGCAGGCCTACGAGTTCGACCGCGTGGTCTACCTGTCTAATTACCTTACCCCGCATACCGATACCGTGGGCGATATCGAGCTGCTGCGCTCGGTCTTTCGTACGTGCGCGGGTCGCCGGGTCCAACTGCTGTATGTAGCGGGGCCCGCGGGTGCCGAGGGTGCCGCCGATGCCGCGGGGCGAACGGGCAAGGGCATTATCGCGCACGCAGCCAACGGCCTGTGCCGCTACTACGCTGCTCGCGAGGGCGTGCAGACCAAGATCCTGCGCGTGCCGTTCCTGTATACCGCGTCTGCCGCGCTGGAGGACCCGTTTTTGGTGCCGCTGTTCGACGCGTGCTCAACCGGATCGGTCGCTCTGCAGGGCGCGCAGGATGCGGCGTTTCCCCTGCTGTGTGCCGAGGAGCTTGCGGTGCTGATTCGCCGCATCTTTGATAGCTGGGATGCCTCTTTTGAGACGCTCGACGTTGCCGATAGCTTCCATCACACGGCGGGTGACCTGGGCGAGGCCCTCAAGGTGCTGTTCCCCGGCCTTGCCGTTGCCTATGGCGATTCTGCCGGCTACGCCCTGCCCACGAACGATACCGTTCGCGTGCGTTATGGCTGGTTTCAGCGCTACGACTTGCTGCGCGATCTTTCGACCATTCAAGCGCGTTGGGATGCTGGCCGCTCAAAGAAGGCCAACCCCTTGCGCGCCGCCATCGACCGTATCCAGCTGCGCACGCTGCCTATTAAATGCCTGGAGACGGGCGTTGCCTGGGTTCTGTTCGAGGTGCTGGAGCGTCTATTCTCCCAATCAGCCCAGCTCAATGTGCTCGATTATCGCCTGCTCTACGTCGTGCTCATCGGCACGCTGTATGGCTTGGACTTTGGCTTGGTTGCGGCGCTGTTGGCATCGGTGGGCTTGGCCTTAAGCTACTTTACTCAATACGGCTATACCTTCCAGGGCCTGTTCTATGAGCCGTCCAACTGGCTGCCGTTTATCGCGTACTTTGTGGTGGGTGCCGTGTGCGGCTATGTGCAGCTGCGTAACAGCGAGGCCATTAGGGTGGAGCGCGACCAAAACGAGCTCGTGCGTAATCGCAATACGTTCCTCACGCAGCTCTACCACGATGCCATCGAGGACAAGCGCGCGTACAAGCGCCAGATTGTGGGTCGCCACGACAGCTTTGGCAAGATCTTTGCCGTGACGCAAGAGCTCGACGTGCTCAATCCGCGCGACATCTATCGCAAGTGCTGCGAGCTCATGGGTGAGATTCTCGAAAACGATTCGGTGGCGATCTATCACGTTTCGGGCGGGGCGTTTGCACGCCTGGTGGCGGCGAGTCCCGTGATTGCCGAAGACGCCACGCGCTCGTTTTCGCTTGAGCAGCTTGCGCCCCTTTTGGGCGGCGGAAGTCGTTCGAACCTGTGGGTGAATCGCGAGTTGACGCCGGGGCTGCCCATGTTTGGATACTCGATCGAGCGCGATGGGGCACCCGCCGTGTTGATCTCTGTGCGTCGTGCGGCTCAGAATCAAATGACGCTCTATTACCAAAACCTGTTCCGCATCTTGTGCGGCTTGGTCGAAAGCGCGCTGGGGCGCGCCTTTGACTATGAGGCGGTGGCGCAGGATAAGCGCTGCGTTGACGGCACTTGCGTGCTCAAGCAGGCGGCCTTTGGCCAAGAGCTCGCGGCGGAGCAGGCGTTGGCAGATAGCAAGATGGGGAGCTTTTTGCTCCTGCGCGTGGTGCCGGGCATGGAGCCTGTCGGCGAGCTGGTGGGCGCGATTGGTTCGGCTATCCGCGAGAACGATGCGGCGGGCTTGGTCGACGGCGACGTGCTCTACCTGCTTATGCGTCAGGCAAAGGCGTGCGATCTGCCCATTATCCGCGAGCGCCTGAGCGCAATGCAGATTGCGGTGGAGCCCGTCGACGGCGAGGACATCGTGGCGCTGTTGCAGCGCATCTCTTACACCGGTGACGGTGAGGGGGGGGGGTGCCGCTTGATCTCGCTTGTCGTTGCTGCTGTCTTGCTGCTGATTTATACACTGGTTTGCCTGATGCTGTGGACGCTCATGAAGTTGGGCCTGCTGCCGGTGCGCGGGCACATGCTGCCTGTGATAGTGCTGGTGCCGCTGTGGGGCCCGTTGCTGGTGGTTTTGCTATCGGTCCGCAGCGCGGTGTTTGGCGAGGGACTGAAAGAGTCTGCGCTGGAGTCGCTGCGCTTCAACGACGACCTGCATCGCAGTATGCCGGTACCGAGTGGTGAGGACGATGCAGGCGTAGTGCCGCTCGAGGAGGCGCTCATCGTCAACGACCCGGCATACCGGCGCCGCCTAATGCTCTCCATGCTCACCGAGGAGCCCGACGCGTACTTGGCGCAGCTGCAGATGGCTAAGCTTAACGACGACGTTGAGGTGGCGCACTATGCCGCGACGGCGGTGGCGCAGATCTCTAAGGAGTCCGACCTTAAGCTACAGCAGCTGGAGCGCGCCTTTAAGACAGACCCGAGCGCGCAAAACCTCAACGAATACTGCGATTTTCTTGGTGAATACTTGGGCTCGGGCTTGGCCGAGGGGCGCGTGGCTCAGATTCAGCGCCAACAGTACGCGCGCCTGCTTGCGCGTCGCTGCGAGCGCGAGGATGCCCTTGAGCTTCGCATTCGATACGCGACGGCGCTGGCCGATGTCGGACAGATCGACGAGGCGCAGGCCGTGATCGACCAGTTGGTGCTCGATGTGCCCGAGGAGCAGGAGGTTTGGATGCTTTGCCTGCGCCTGGCGGTGATGCGCCGCGACGGTGACGAGGTCCACCGCGTGATCGATGCGATTGACAAACAGCATGTATACTTGAGCGCCGCCAACCGCGAGGAACTGGCGTTTTGGCGCAACGGAGAGGAGGCCCGGTGAGCGTGGTACAGCATATCCGCGACCGTGCGGGCCATTTTCGCTGGATGGGGCTGCTTGTGGTGTGGGCGGTCTTTATTGCCATGGCCGCCGTGCTGCTGGTGGAACGTGCCGGCGTGCAGTACAGTGCGGGCCAGCATAAGCTGGGGATGCTTGCCGCCAACGATGCGGTGCCGGCCTCCTCGGCGATGTTTGGCCAAAAGCCCACGTGCCTGGTCATTACCGATTCCGACCAAGCTGGCGTCGAGGACGTAAAGGAGCAGTTTGACCAGATCCTGCTCGACATGAAGATCGCGCACCGCGACGTGGACCTTGCCCTGGACGGCGTGGGTGCCATTCCCTCGCTGACCTCCTTCGATCGCGTGATTTTGCTCATGCCGTCGCTCGATGGGCTCGGTACGCACCTGAGCGACATTATGAGTTGGGTGAGTGCCGGTGGTTCGCTTATGCTCGCCATGCCTCCGGATAACTCGAGCTATTTGCAAGTGATTGCCCCCAAGCTTGGCATTGAATCGGCCGGATATGACTATGTAAAAGCCGAAAGCATTGTGCCGAGCGAGGACTTTATGCTGGGCGGGGGAGAGCGCTACGAGCTCTCGGACCCCTTTGATTCGTCGCTTTCGGTTTCGCTGCGCGAGACGGCTCGTGTGTGGGCTAAGACCGGCGATGCGGGCGCCCCGCTCATTTGGTCGAATGACTGCGGTAGCGGTCGCACCGTGGTGTGCAATATCGGTATCTATGACAAGGTCATGCGCGGTTTTTACGCCGCGGCGATCAGCCTGCTGGGCGATGCCACGGCCTACCCCGTCATCAACAGCGCCGTCTTCTATCTGGACGACTTTCCCAGCCCCGTGCCCTCGGGCGACGGCACCTACATCAAGCGCGACTACGGGCTTTCTATCGCCGACTTTTATTCCAAGGTCTGGTGGCCCGATCTGCAAAAGCTCGCGCAAAAATATGGCGTTCGCTTTACCGGCGTGATGATCGAAAACTACGAGGACGCGGTCAGCCAGACCGAGCCTGCGCGCCAGGCCGATACCACGCAGTTTCGCTACTTTGGCGGCATGCTGCTGCAGATGGGCGGAGAGCTGGGCTTTCACGGCTACAACCATCAGCCTCTGGCGCTCTTGGATACCGACTATGGCACACTGCATGACTACAAGACCTGGAAGAACAAGGAAACGCTCGTCGCATCGCTCAACGAGCTTATCGCCTTCCAAGATGAGGTGTTGCCCAACGCGCACGGCTCGGTTTACGTGCCGCCGTCAAATATCCTTTCGGCCCGTGCGCGCAAGCTTATCGGCACCGACGTTCCGCGCATTAAGACCATCGCCAGTACGTATTTTGAGGATGGCACCGACTTGCCCTACGTTCAGGAGTTTGGCGTGGCGAGCGATGGCATTGTGGAGCAGCCGCGCATTGTTTCGGGCGGCATGGTCGACGATTCCTATATGCGCTTGGCTGCCGTGTCCGAGCTAAACATGCACTATGTGAGCACGCATTTTATGCACCCGGACGACCTGCTCGATCCCGATCGCGGCGCCAAGGAGGGCTGGGAGGTCTACAAGGGCGGCCTGACCGACTACCTGGACTGGCTTAGCAAGTCTGCGCCCGACCTGCGGCGTCAGACCGGTTCGGAATGCTCGGGCGCCATCCAGCGCTTTTCGTCCGTGACGGTGAGTGTGGATACCAGTGCGGATGCCTGGACGCTCAGCCTGGGCAATTTCCACGACGAGGCGTGGCTCATGTTCCGCGCCAACAACGGCGAGCCGGGTGCAGTCACGGGTGGCGAGATTACGCATCTGACGGGCGATCTGTACCTGGTTAAAGCCACGGACAAGACGGTGACCATTGCACGCAAGGAGGGTGGCGACAGATGAGAATCTGCTTGGTACTCGAGGGTTGCTACCCCTATGTGCACGGCGGCGTATCTACCTGGATGCATGGCTATATCCAGGCCATGCCCGAGCACGAGTTTGTGCTGTGGGTGATCGGCGCGCATGCTGCCGACCGCGGCAAGTTTGTCTACGAGCTGCCCGGCAACGTGGTCGAGGTGCGCGAGGTGTTCCTGGACGATGCCCTGAGGCTTTCGGGCGAGCAACATGAAGCGAGTTTTAACGACCGTGAGCGCGAGGCGCTACGCCGTCTGGTGTCGCTCTCCAATCCGGACTGGGACGTGTTATTCGATATCTTCCACCGCCGTCGCGTGCATCCGCTCTCGTTTTTGCAGAGCCGCACGTTTATGGATATCTTTCGCGACGTGTGCCTGGCCGAGTACCCATACACGCCCTTTGCCGATGCATTCCATACCATGCGCTCCATGCTACTGCCCGTGCTCTACCTGCTGGGCAGCGAGGTGCCGGTGGCCGATGTGTACCACGCCATCTCAACCGGCTACGGCGGCCTGCTCGCCTGCCTGGGCTCAAGCGTTCACCATGCGCCGGTGCTGCTCACCGAGCACGGCATCTATACCCGCGAACGCGAGGAAGAGATCATTCGCGCCGACTGGGTGGTGCCGTCGTTTAAGGACCGCTGGATCCGCTTTTTCTACCTGCTTTCGGAGGAGATCTACCGTCGCGCCTTTCGCGTGACGAGCCTGTTTCACAACGCCCGCAAGACGCAGATCGATATGGGTTGTGATGCGGACAAATGCCTGGTCATCCCCAACGGCATCCAGTTCGACCGCTTTAAGGAAATTCCCTTAAAGACCGATGACGGCTGGGTGGACATTGGCGCGGTGGTGCGCCTGGCGCCCATCAAGGACGTCAAGACCATGATCTATGCCTTCTTTGAGCTGCACGAGCGCCTGCCCCGCGTGCGCCTGCACATCATGGGTGGCGTGGATGACGAGGAGTACGGCGCCGAGTGTCACGCGCTGGTCGATACCCTGGGCGTGCGCGACTTGATCTTTACCGGCCGCGTCAACGTGGTTGAGTACATGGAAAAGCTCGACTTTGCCATTTTGACGAGCATCTCCGAGGGCCAGCCGCTCAGCGTGCTGGAGTCGCTTGCAGCGCGCCGTCCCTGCGTGACGACCGAGGTGGGCTGCTGCCGCGAGCTGCTCGAAGGCGCCCCGGGCGACGACTTTGGCGTGGCGGGTTTTGTGACGCCGCCCATGTATCGCAAGGGCTTGGCCGATGCCATGGAGCGCATGTGCACAAGCCGCGCCCGCCGCATTGAGATGGGGGAGCGCGGCCAGTGTCGCGTCGCCACGTACTTTTTGCACGAGCAGATGCTCGCCAACTATCGCGCGCTGTACGACGAGACGGCGCAAGCGTTTGACCTGCCCAGAGAGGGGGAGTAGCCGGTGGCCGGAATCGGTTTTGAGCTCAAGCGCCTGTTTAGGCGCAAGGGTCTGTTTGCCACGATGCGCGCCTATGGCTACGCTGGCATTGTGTGCACGGGCCCCATGCTGCTGGGCGTGCTGCTCCAGGTGGGTATCTTGGTGCTGTGCGGTCTGTGGGGCGTGGGGCGCGCCAACCAGGATCTGCTGGTGTGCATGGTGACCTATACACTGCTGGCCTCGCTTACGCTCACAAGCTTTTTCTCCATGCCGGTCACGCGCTTTTTGGCCGACATGCTCTTTGCCGAGCGCGAGGATGAGATCCTGCCTTCGTTTTGGGGATCTAATGCCATCATGCTCGTTGCGGGCACGGTGCTCTACGGCGTCTTTTTGCTGTTCTCGGGGGCCACGCTGCTGCAGGGGCTGCTGTGCCTGTGGCTCTTCAACATCATGATCGTCAACTGGAACGGCATGAGCTATCTCACGGCCATCAAAGATTATCGTGGCATTCTGTGCAGCTTTGCGGCCGCCATTGGCGTGGCGTGCCTGTGCGCCCTGGCAGCGCTGACGTTGGGACTGCCGCCGGTCGAGGGCCTGTTGGCGTCAATCGCCCTAGGCTACGGCGTCATGCTTGCCTGGGATGTGGTACTGCTGTACCGGTATTTTCCACAGAGTGATCGGAGTCCCTGGCGTTTTTTGCGCTGGCTCGACCAATTTATGCCGCTTGCGCTTACGGGGCTGTTTACCAACTTGGGGCTTTTCGTACACCTGGTTATTATCTGGGCGGGCCCTATTGGCGTGCAGATCAAAGGCCTGTTTTACGGGGCTCCTTACCATGACGTTCCGGCACTCATTGCGTTTTTGACCACACTCGTCACGACCGTCAACTTTGTGGTGTCGGTCGAGGTCAATTTCTATCCGCGCTACCGTGACTACTACAGCCTGTTCAACGACGGCGGCGTGGTGGGCGATATTGTGGTGGCCGAGGAGGAGATGCTCTCCACGCTCAACAGCGAACTGCGCTTTTGCGCGCTCAAGCAGCTGTTTGTGACCGCGGCGGTCATCTCGCTCGAGACTACAGTGCTCTCGGCCCTGCCGCTGGGCTTTAACAATCTTATGCACGGGTATTTTCGCACGTTATGCGTAGGCTACGGCCTGTATGCCGTGGGCAACACGATCCTGCTTATCTTGCTGTACTTTACCGACTACAAGGGAGCCGTTCTGGCCTCGGGCCTGTTTGCCGGTGTGGCAGGGCTGGCGACCGCCGTGTCGTTGCTTTTGCCGCAGCAGTTTTACGGCTTTGGCTTTTTGTTGGGTGCGGTGGTGTTTTTTATCGTGGCGCTGCTGCGGCTCGATACCTATACCGCCAACTTACCGTATCGTATCCTGAGTCAGCAGCCCATTGTGGCGACCGACAAAACGGGTCGTTTTACACAGCTGGGCCGCTTGCTCGACCGTGCCGAGCAGCGCTATGAGGAGTGCCGCCGCAAGGGCGTGCCGCACGGCGCGTTTCAGCGCGCAGTAGTTCGCGTGTACCGTAACCATTGGGGAGGTTCTGATGACCGATAAGTTGATGTCTCGCCGCTGTCTGATCGAGGCGGCTGCCGGCGCGCTGCTGCTTTCGGGCTGCTCATCTCAGGACGAATCCTCGACAAATAAGGTAAAAAAGCAGGACAAGATTAAAAAGGCCGAGGCCTCCGACCAGTCCAAGCATCTGCGCGATAAGGACGAGCTGTACGAGGTCTATGATGACTCGGGCATTGTGACCATGTACCTGACGGTCTCGCGCGGCAACAGCTCCGAGAACACCGACCACAGCTGGGCCGAGATCAATACGTACTCGGTGTATGACTATGCCGACATGGGCGTGACGCGCTATCAGGTTATGGGCCTGCTGCAGGCGGGCGACGAAGACGGCCCGGTGGCCGGCGAGGTTGGCTATGGCGAGGAAGCGCCCAATGCTACCGTGCAGGTGCGCGGTCAGACATCAAGCATGAACTCGCAAAAGAATTACAAGGTGGAGCTCAAAAAGGGCAAGGGTACCTGGCGCCAACAGCGCGCGATTGCGCTCAACAAGCACATGGGCGAGGGTATGCGTTTTCGCAACAAGATGGCCTACGACCTTATCCGCGGAATCCCCCAGATGATGGGCCTGCGCACGCAGTTTGTGCATCTGTGGGTGTGCGACCAGACCGAAAAGTTCAACGACACCTTTGAGGACTACGGCCTGTTTACGCAGGTTGAACAGCTCAACAAGACGGCGCTTAAGGCGCATGGCCTGGATAAGAGCGGGCACCTGTACAAGGTGAACAGCTTTGATTTCCATCGCTACGAGGACACCATTAAGCTTGCCGATGATCCTGACTACAACCAGGCAAGCTTTGAGGGCATGCTCGAGATTAAGGGCGATTCGGACCACACCAAGCTCATCGAGATGCTCGATGCGCTCAACGACGAATCGCAAAAGATCGATGACGTACTCGACACCTACTTTGATACCGAGAACCTGGTCTATTGGCTGGCGTTTCAGATTCTGACGGGCAACTGCGATACGCAGAACCGTAACTGCTATCTGTATAGCCCGCTCAACTCCAATACGTGGTATATCCTCGATTGGGACAACGACGGTATGCTGCGCAAGCTGGAGCTTTCTCTTGCCGGGTTCTCGGACTATGCGAGCTGGGAGCGCGGCGTAAGCAACTACTGGGGTAACGTGCTATTCAATCGTGCGCTGCGCAGCAAATCGTTCCGCAGTGAGCTCGACCGCGCCGTAAAGGATCTACGCTCGTATATGACCGAGGCACGCCTGGCCAAGATGATTAAACATTATCGCGAGGTTACCGAATCGCTGGTCTTTGCCTTGCCCGATATCGACAACCTGCCTGTCACCAAGGACCAATACGAGCAGATCGCCGTGGCGATTCCCTCCGAGATCGAGGAGAACTACAAGAGCTTTCGCGAGAGCTATAAAAAGCCCATGCCGTTCTACATTGGCGTGCCGCAGATCGATAACGGTAAGCTGCGCATTAACTGGGATGCGTCCTACGACTTTAAGGCGCGTGACATTCGCTATACCGTGGAGCTGGCGCGCGACTATGCCATAAGCGACGTGCTTTTTAAGGCCGAGGACGTGCTGCTGCCCGAAGTGACCTGCGATGCGCCCGATGCCGGTCAGTATTTTGTGCACGTGCGCGCCACCAACTCAGACGGCTATACGCAAGATGCGTTTGACTACTATGTGACCGACGACGGCAAGCACTACGGCATGAAGTGTTTTTACGTGCAAGACGGCGGTAAGGTCGTGGAGGACACGTATGAGGAGGGCTAGCGCGCTGCTTGAGCGCCTGGTGGCACCTCCCGCACGCACCACGCAGGAGCGTTATCGCCACGAGCTCAAATATCTCATTAACGAGGGTGAGCACGCCGCGCTTGCCTGCCGCATGGCGCCGGTGTTTAAGCTGGACAAGCATGCGCGGGCGGGTGGCTACACCATTCGCAGCCTGTACTTTGACGACTACTGCAACTCGGCCTACGAGGAAAAAGACGCCGGTATTCTCATGCGCAAAAAGTATCGCTTGCGCATCTATAACGGCAGCGACAAGGTGATTAAGCTCGAGCGCAAAAAGAAGTACGGTAGCTGGATTTACAAGGAAGATGCTCCGCTCACGCGTGGCGAGTTTGAGCAGATTCTGGCCGGCGACTACGACTTTTTGCTGCGGAGCGCCCATCCGCTCTGCCGCGAGTTCTACATCGAGTGCATCTGCAACATGATGCGCCCGCGGACCATCGTGGACTACGAGCGCGAGCCGTGGGTGATGGACGAGGGCACCGTGCGCATTACGTTTGACATGAACGTGCGTGCCGCGGTGGGTAGCTTTGACATTTTTGACGCGACCTTGCCTGCATTGCCCGTGCTGGAGCCCGGCAAGCTGGTGATGGAGGTCAAGTTTACCGAGTTTTGCCCGCAGCTGGTGCGCGATATGGTGCCGCCAGGTGCGGTCGAACTCACGGCGGTCTCTAAGTACTGCCTGTGTTATGACAAGACCGCCTACCTGCGCGGTTTTAACTACTGGGAATCTGATTTTGGGAACCGAGGGGATATTTAGACCATGAGCACTAGGGACTTTTTTAAGAACTCCGTCTTGGAGGCGTTTGGTCAGGTCGACCCTGCCAAGATTGGCCTGTCGCTGCTCGTGGCGCTCGCCATGGGCATCCTGATCTACTACGTGTACAAGCGCTTTTTTACTGGCGTGGTCTATTCGCGCAGTTTTGCCGTGACGCTCGTGGGCATGTGCGTGCTCACCTGCATGGTCACGCTCGCGATCTCGACCAACGTGGTCATCTCGCTCGGTATGGTCGGTGCTCTGTCTATCGTCCGCTACCGCACGGCGGTCAAGGACCCGCTCGACCTGTTGTATCTGTTTTGGGCCATTACCACGGGCATTACGGCGGGCGCCGGCATGTATGCGCTCGTAGGACTCACGGCAGTGGTGATCGTGGTGATGATCGCCGGCTTTGCGAGCCACCAGGACAAGGCGCGCGTGTACATGATGGTCATCCACTACACGGGTCAGACCACCGGCGATGATATCGTGCGCGCGTTTGGCCGCACCAAGTTCTCCGTCAAGTCCAAGACCATGCGCGGCGACAAGGTCGAGATGGCCGTCGAGGTCTTCTCGGACGGTGTGGACATGCCCTACGCCGACGCCATCCGCGCGCTCGATGGCGTGGAAGATCTAACGTTGATCCAATACAACGGCGAATATCACGGCTAATTTTGTTCCGGCGTTCTAACGAACGCCGGACCGCTCGACGCTGCTTGCGCTGACGTTTTCTCGACCTGGGTGGGCTGGTCTTGGTTTGGTTTTATGTAAGGGATGGTGCCGTGTGGACGTGCAACAGCTAGAAGAGTCCTGGGCTGCAAGGGCCGGCGCGCGTGAGGCGCGTCTTGTTGCGGCCTCGCACGTGCCGGCGGCGCTGTCGCTGCTGGGGATTGTGCGTCCCAGCGATCACCTGGTCGTGTTTGCCGATGACTTTGCCGATGCGTTTGCGCGCGGCTTTGATGCCTGCGACGTTGTGCTCGTGGGGGAGCCGTCGGTTGCGGCGTTTGCCGCCGCGTCCGAGGGTTTTGCCACCGCGTTTGATGCCGAGGTGCCGCACCTGTGGTGGTTTGTGAATTCAATCGGCGGCTTTGGCCTGCGTGTTCCCGATTTGCGCGCGCTGGGTTGGGCGGCGCGTGAGGCTCATGCGCTGCTGGTTGTGGACAACACCGTGGCGTCGGCTTTTGGCTGCGATCCGCTGCGGCTGGGTGCTGTGCTGTCGCTCGAGGCGCTCGATCGCGTGTGTGCCGGCGAAGCTCCGCGCAAGCTCGTCGCCGTCTCGGTGGCGCGCTCGCAGCTCAAGCGCCATCGTGTGGATGCAGCTGCCGAGTGCACGCATGCCCTGCTTGAGGGCTGCGGCTTGGCCAAGCTTGATTTGACTGCTGACGAGGCCGACGTGCTGGAGCGCGGGCTGGACTCGCTCGATGCTCGCATGCAGGCTCACTTCGACCGCGCACGTGCACTGGCCGAGTATCTGGCTGCCAACGAGATAGTGCGCAACGTGCGCTATCCAGGGCTGGGTTCGCATCCCGATCATGCGGTTGCAACGGGAATCCTCGAGCACGGCTTTGGCCCGGCAGTTGAGTTTGACCTTATCGAGCGAAGTGCGGGTGAGCTGTTCGACACATTGCCGGGGGAGTTCCGCACGTCGCCCGCCGGCGGCGCAACGACACGCCTTTCGGCCCCACGCGGCAAGCAGGGGGGAACCATCCGCCTCTTCGCCGGTACCGACGATCCCCTGGTTGTAGCGTCCACCCTAGACAACGCCCTTCGCAAGTTAGCTACTCTTTGATGCTGACGATGAGGGCGTTGGCTTTGGTGGCGATGACGTTGTTGATGTCGGTCTGCAGCTCCTCGTAGACCGCTATGGCTCGCTCGCCGGCGGGGGTAAGCGTGGATCCGCGGGCGCCGTCGCGCTCGATGAGCTTGCAGCCCAGCTGGCCTTCGGCCTCGTTCACGATGCGCCAGGCCTTGGAATACGCCATGCCCATGCTTTTGGCAGCGCGGTTGAGTGAGTGCTCGCGGGCAATACCCTGCAGCAGCAAGACACAGCCATGACCGAACACGCCCGGCAGGTCTTTGTCGCACGCTTGAATGACCAACTTTGCCGTCGTCTTGTACTTCATACGCCCACGTCTCCCCGCTAAAGTGTTTGCTGGGCAAACGCAAAGCCTGCGTCAAACCCTCGTGTGCTCTTCTTAAATCATGCATTGTAGCAGTCAAAGTGCGTTAAGATACTTCCCCAGTATTGGGCGCCCAAGGTTGGGCTGGGTCCTACGAGGCCTGCAGCCGACCGGTCGCATGGAAAAAGGAGAAACATGGCTACGTTCTTTCCCGGTGAGTCCCACACGTTTTCGGAGTATCTGCTGGTTCCTGGTTACTCGTCCTCGCAGTGCATCCCCAACAACGTCTCTCTCAAGACGCCGCTAACCCGCTTTAAGCGCGGTGAGAAGCCGGCAATCACCCTGAACATCCCCATGGTTTCCGCCATCATGCAGTCCGTCTCGGGCGTCGACATGGGTGTCGCGCTCGCTACCGAGGGTGGCCTGTCCTTCATCTACGGTTCCCAGACCCCCGAGTCCGAGGCCGCTATGGTCAAGGCCGTCAAGGATCACAAGGCCGGCTTCGTTCAGTCTGATTCCACGCTGACCCCCGACATGACCATGGAGCAGGTCATCGAGCTCAAGGAGAAGACCGGCCACTCCACCATGCCGGTCACCGACGACGGCACCCCCAAGGGCAAGCTCCTGGGTATCGTTACCAGCCGTGACTATCGCCCCAGCCGCGATGACCACCAGAAGAAGGTCTCCGAGTTCATGACCCCGCGCGAGCAGCTCATCGTGGGCGACAAGAACATCAGCCTCAAGGTTGCCAACGACGTCATCTGGGATAACAAGCTCAACGCCCTGCCCATCGTTGACGACAACGATCACCTCATGGGCATCGTCTTCCGCAAGGACTACGACAGCCACAAGACCAACCCCAACGAGCTGCTCGATAACGACAAGCGCTACATGGTCGGCGCCGGTATCAATACCCGCGATTATGCCGAGCGCGTGCCGCTGCTCATCGAGGCTGGTGCCGATGTCCTGTGCATCGACTCTTCCGAGGGCTTCAGCGAATGGCAGAAGCGCACCATCGAGTGGATCCGCGCCAACTACGGCGAGGACGTCAAGGTCGGTGCCGGCAACGTCGTCGACGCTGAGGGCTTCCGCTTCCTGGCCGACTGCGGTGCCGACTTCATCAAGGTCGGTATCGGCGGCGGTTCCATCTGCATTACCCGCGAGACCAAGGGTATCGGTCGTGGCCAGGCCACCGCGCTGATCGACGTCTGCCGCGCTCGCGACGAGTACTACGAGGAGACTGGCGTCTACGTGCCCGTGTGCTCCGACGGCGGTATCGTCTACGACTACCACATGACGCTCGCCCTTGCCATGGGTGCCGACTTTATGATGCTGGGCCGTTACTTCGCCCGCTTTGACGAGAGCCCGACCGAGCGCGTCAACGTCAACGGTCAGTACATGAAGGAGTACTGGGGCGAGGGTTCTGCGCGTGCCCGCAACTGGCAGCGCTACGACCTGGGCGGCGCCGCGAAGCTCAGCTTCGTCGAGGGCGTTGACTCCTACGTTCCCTACGCCGGTTCCCTCAAGGACGGCGTGGGCGGCACGCTTTACAAGGTCAAGTCCACGATGTGCAATTGCGGTGCCCTCTCGATCCCCGAGCTCCAAGAAAAGGCACGCCTGACCCTGGTCAGCTCCACCTCCATCGTCGAAGGTGGCGCCCACGACGTTGTCGTAAAGGACTCCCAGCAGTCTGTGTCTTATCGATAAGCCTGCACTCATAATCGATCTTTCGCCGATTGGTGCCGCCCGCTTCATTTGCGGACGGCACTTTTTCTTTTCTAGTTCGAATAAATCGGCTATCGTTTTATTGTTTGCGTTGCAATGCCTTTTATAGGGGAGATAAGAGATGAAAATTGACGAGCTGGTTCGTGACCATTACGTCGATTTGGGCGACATGGATCGTGACATTTGGCGCTATATCTCAATGCATCGCTACGAGGCTGCTAATTCGACGCTTGTTGATCTAGCAGCCAAGTGCAACGCATCAAAATCTGCCGTTCTACGTTTTGCTCAGCGCCTAGGGTTTCGTGGATTCTCTGAGTTCAAATACGCCCTCAAGGCTGAAGTAGAAGCTGATGCTCGCGATATAGTCGACGCTGCGGTTCTCGATCGTTATACCGCCATTGTCTTAAAATCGCTCAAAGACTTTCTTTCGCGTGATTTCACGCCTGTATTCAGGCTTATCGAGCAGAGCTCAAAGGTGTTTCTTTACGGCACGGGAACACTCCAACGTGCGGTTGCTCAAGAGATGCGTCGCGTGTTTTTGGCTGGTGACGAATATTTCTACGTCGTGGAAGGCGTTGATGAGACCGCAGCTCTTACGGGCGCTTTGACTCAAGACGATCTTCTCTTCGTCTTTTCTCTAAAAGGACAATCCGATAATGCAACTACGCTTGCGCGAAATCTCAAAGCCAGAAACGTTCCTTTTATTGCGGTAACGAGTTATCTGGATAACGATATCGCTCATCTTGCTGATGAGAGCATCTTGGTTGGTACCGAGAGCCTACCGATTGGTGGCGGACATAGTTACGAAGTGCTCGACGCTTATTTTCTTCTCGTCAGCATCTTGTTCTTGAAGTATTCCGAATACAAACGAGCGCATCGATAGTTTTTCGCAGGTAAACGAGCTGTGGAAATTTCCCAGCTGGTGGGAATTCGTCCCAACCACGGGCGATGTACCTATATCGTCTTTCTCAGGTCTTTCTGGGATATTCGCCTCCTACACTTGGCCTCGTTAAACGAGACCGCGAACGAATGCGAGTCTCGGTGAATCGGGAAGGGACGAAATGGATTCCTTGAAGATCACGGACGTCCGTCCCATCTGCACTGCTCCCGAGGGTATTAACCTTGTTGTGGTGAAGGTGGAGACGAATGACCCGTCCATCTACGGTGTTGGCTGCGCTACGTTTACGCAGCGTTATGAGGCGGTTGCCCATGCGGTTGACCGCTATCTGAAGCCCTTTTTGCTAGGTAAAGATCCTGCGCGAATTCAGGATATCTGGCAGACTGCACATGTTTCTGGATATTGGCGAAACGGGCCGATCTGGAACAATGCACTTTCCGGCATTGACATGGCACTTTGGGACATTAAGGGCAAGATGGCCGGCATGCCGCTCTATGACCTTTTTGGTGGTAAATGCCGCGATGCTGTTCCGGCGTATATTCATGCCGATGCACAGACGATAGAGGGCGCAATCGCTTTGGTCCAGCAGCGCGTCGATGCGGGCTGGAATCGAATCCGCGTTCAAATCGGTGGCTATGGCGGAAACGTTCCTGTTGAGAATAAGCCTAAAGACGCGCTACCCGGTGCATACTATGATCCCAAAGTGTATATGCGCACGGCTATTGAGGGGTTTACTGCCTTACGTCGCGAGTTTGGTGACGACATTGAGCTGTGCCATGATGTCCATGAGCGTTTGACGCCTTCCGAGGCAATCCGCTTCGCGCAGCAAATGGACCAATTCGACCTGCTGTTCCTTGAAGACGTGCTCGCTCCCGAGCAAATTGCATGGTTCGATCAGGTGCGCGCTCATACGACTTGCCCGCTTGCCATGGGCGAGCTCATCAATAACCCGCATGAGTGGATGCAGCTTGTTCAGAATCGAAGCGTTGACTATCTTCGTCTCCACATCAGTCAGGCAGGTGGAATCACGCCCGTTCGTAAGATCATTGCTTTCGCTGACGTTAATGGTGTTCGCACCGCTTGGCATGGTCCTGGCGATATGTCCGGTATTGGGCATGCGGTCAACACGCACCTTTCCATTTCCTCACCGAACTTCGGTATCCAAGAGTGGAGCTGCAGCATTAAGGAGAACACGTATCGAGTGTTCCCGGGCATGCCAGTCGTTGAGAACGGCTATGTGTATCTGAACGATCAACCCGGTATCGGTGTGGATATCGATGAGGATCTCGCAGCAGAGTTCCCTCCCGTCGATAAGGATTTGAGTTGGCTTCTTTGCAGACTTCCGGATGGTTCCGCTGCTCGACCGTAATGCGACCCGGAGTTATTTGTTTTTGAGTTCCTTGAAAGGGGATAGACCATGAAAACTGATGATAAGGCCATTGCCGATGGCATTGTTGCTGCAGTTGGAGGCGTAGACAATATCAGGGCCGTGGGTCACTGTTCGACCAGGCTGCGTTTGACGCTTCATGATAAGACCAAGGTCGATGAGAAAACAATCGAAGATATTGAGGGCGTCAAGGGACAATTCTTCGCCGGCGAACAGTATCAGGTGATTTTGGGCACCGGTCTTGTTAACCGTGTTTACGATATTGTCGCGGGCGAGAATCAGGGCGGTGTTAACACCGATATTAAGGCCGACCTGTATGCCGGCATGTCGCTCTCCAAGAAGCTCTCTCGTATTTTGGGCGATATCTTTATTCCCGTTATTCCCGTCCTGGTGGCAACAGGCCTTTTTAGCGGCTTCATTAACTGCATCAACTCGTTTGGCGTTCAGATGGACCCCAACGTTTTGACGATCGCGACCATTCTGATGAAAACTGCTTTTACCTTTCTGCCCGTGCTTATTGCATGGTCGGGCATGAAACAGTTTGGTGGTAGCCCCGTCATCGGCATCGTCCTTGGTCTCATGCTGGTGAACCCGCTTCTTCCTAACCCGAATGATGTGGTTAAGGGCACGGTTGAGGCAATCACTTTCCATCCGTTTGGTCTTGAGTGGAATGTTGTAGGTTATCAGGGCTCTGTGCTTCCCGCTCTTGTTGTTGCGTATATCGCCGCAAAGACTGAGAAGACTCTTAAGAGCGTTGTTCCGGATGTTCTGGATCTTATCATCACTCCGTTTACTACGATCCTCATTGCTGGCTTGCTTGGCATGCTTGTTATTGGCCCCGTTTGCCAGACCGTGGAACACGCTGTTTTGGCTGCCGCGAAGTTCGTTATCGCGTTGCCGTTCGGTCTGGGCGGACTAATCCTTGGCGGAACGCAGCAGGCGATTGTGGTTACCGGTATGCACCACATCTTCCTTGCGCTCGAAACTGACTATCTTGCTACCACCGGTTTCAACCCCTTCAATGCCATGATTTCCGGTGGCATTATGGCGCAGGCTACCGCCGCCTTGGTTACCGGTCTTAAGGTAAAGAACCCTAAAAAGCGTGGCTTCTATATGGCTGCATCGCTGCCTGCATTCCTGGGCATTACCGAGCCGGCAATCTTTGGCGTGAACCTCAAGTTTGGCAAGCCGTTCCTGTTCGCTCTTTGCGGCGGTGCCTGCGCTGGTTGGTGTGGCGCAATGCTTCATGCTGCCAGCACCGGTATGGGCGTTGCTGCTATTCCGGGAATCGTTACCTACCTGTACAGCCAGCAGGCCATCATCAACTACTTTATCATCCATGGTGTTGGCATCGCGGTTTCCGGTCTGCTCACTTGGTTCTTCTTTGACCCTAACAAGGCCGAACAGCCTGAGCTTGAGAACTAGGTTTTGTTTGATCGAACTCAGATGGGTATATCGTTCATTTCATGAGGCTTTGATGGCTCATAACCAATGAAGCGTGCTTTCCCTATACATACTCTTTTTAGATAAAGCGAGATGCCTGCAAGTCGCAGACATCTCGCTTGTTGTATTTGCTATCATCATGCGAGTCAACCTTAGGGTCGGGCGGCTTAGCTTTGTTTGCTACAAGTTCCGCACGCAAAGAAGAGCACTTAATGTGCTCTTCGTCTTGCGCAGGACTGTCCGCAGTAGCGAATAAAGCTAAGCCGTCCGACCCCAGCAAGATTAAAGGAGCTGATATGTGCGATTGCACAGATCATAAGGATGAGATCCCTGCTTACGACGCACAGGCCATTGAGTCCAAGTGGATGAAGGCCTGGGAGGACTCCAACCTCTTTGCCGTCGACACCGACGCCAGCAAGCCCAAGAAGTACGTGCTCGAGATGTTCCCGTATCCGTCGGGCGACCTGCACATGGGCCACGCGCGCAACTATACCATCGGCGATGCCATGGCCCGTCAGGCCCGCATGCGCGGCTACGATGTGCTGCACCCCATCGGCTTTGACGCCTTTGGCCTGCCTGCCGAGAACGCCGCCATCAAGCACAACACGCAGGCTGCCGCCTGGACGTATAAGAACATGGACCAGGCTCTCGCCACGATGAAGCGTATGGGCTTCTCCTACGATCTGGATCGCATGGTCAAGACCTGCAGCCCCGATTATTACCGTTGGGGTCAGTGGATCTTTGAGAAGTTGTGGGAAAAGGGCCTGGTTTACCGCAAGAAGAACCCGGTCAACTGGTGCCCCACCTGCAAGACCGTTCTGGCCAACGAGCAGGTCACCGAGGGCAAGTGCTGGCGCTGCGGCACCGAGCCCGAGAAGCGCGACCTGGAGCAGTGGTACTTCAAGATTACCGAGTACTCTCAGGAGCTGCTCGATGACCTGGAGAAGCTCCCCGGCTGGCCCGAGCGCGTCAAGCAGATGCAGGCCAACTGGATCGGTCGTTCCGAGGGCGCCGAGGTCGACTTTACCCTGTGCGACCAGGATGGCGAGCCCATCGAGGACGACGAGGGTAAGATCACCGTCTTCACCACGCGAGCCGACACGCTCTTCGGTGTCTCCTTCTTTGTCCTGGCTCCCGAGTACGCGCGTCTGCACGAGCTCGTCGAGGGTACGGAGTACGAGGAGGCCGTGACCAAGATCGTCGAGGACTCCAAGCATATCTCCGCCGTCGAACGTGCCCAGGGCACCCTCGAGAAGCACGGTGCCTTTACCGGCCGCTACGTGGTGAACCCGGTCAACGGCGAGAAGGTCCCCGTGTGGGTTGCCGACTACGTTGTTGCCGACTACGGCACCGGCGCCGTCATGGCCGTTCCCTGCGGCGACCAGCGCGACTTTGAGTTCGCACGCAAGTATGATTTGCCGATCGTGCCGATCATCCTGGACGATGACGACCGCGCAGCCGTCGAGGCTAACGGTGAGACCATCGATACCTTCCATGCCGAGACCGTCGACTGGGATTGCGCCCATGCTGCCGAGGGCACGCTGGTCCAGTCCGGCAAGTACACCGGTATGCGCGGCGGCAAGCACTCCGAGGGCGAGGCTGCGATCGTGGCCGACCTCGAGGCCATGGGCTGCGGTCGTCGTAAGGTCGAGTTCCGTCTGCGCGACTGGCTCATTTCCCGCCAGCGCTATTGGGGCAACCCCATCCCGGCCATCCACTGCGAGCACTGCGGCATCGTGCCCGTGCCCGAGGACCAGCTGCCGGTGACGCTGCCCGAGAACCTTGACCTGGGCGCCGGCGAGACCCTCGCCGAGTGCAAGGAGTTCTACGAGACCACCTGCCCGGTCTGCGGCCGCCCGGCTAAGCGCGAGACCGATACCATGGACACCTTTACCTGCTCCAGCTGGTATTACCTGCGCTATACCGACCCGCACAACACCGAGCTGCCTTTCTCCCGCGAGGCCGCCGACCGTTGGATGCCCGTCGATAACTACATCGGCGGCATCGAGCACGCCATTCTGCACCTGCTCTACAGCCGCTTCTTTACCAAGGCACTGCGCGACCTGGGCCTGCTGAGTGTGGACGAGCCCTTCACCAACCTGCTGTGCCAGGGCATGGTCAAGGACGAGAACGGCGACACCATGTCCAAGTCCAAGGGCAATGTCGTGCCCCCGAGCTCGGTCATCGAGCCCTACGGCGCCGACACCATGCGTCTGGCGATCCTGTTTATCGCCCCGCCCGAGAAGGACTTCGACTGGGATCCCAAGGCCGTCGAGGGCGCCAACCGCTTCATCAAGCGCGCCTGGCGTATCGTTTGGCAGCTTGTCCAGTCCGGCGACGCCAACGTGGCCTTCGACAAGTCCGCGCTCGACGAGGTCGCGATGAAGCTCTATCGCGAGCGTCACCGCACCATCGCCAAGTGCACCGAGGACTTCGATCGTGGCCAGTTCAACACCGCCATCTCGGCCGTCATGGAGCTCGTCAACGCGGCGAGCGCCTACCTCAACGCCACCGAGGGTGCCGCCCGCGACAAGGCGCTGTGCTACGGCGTGGCTAAGGATATCGTGAGCGTCCTTGCCCCCATCTGCCCGTTCTGGGCCGACGAACTGTGGCACGAGGCCCTCGGCTGCGAGGGCAACGCCTACACCGCCGCCTGGCCCGAGTTCGACCTGGCCGAGTCCATCGAGGATACGGTGCAGATCGTCGTCCAGGTGCTTGGTAAGGTCCGCGGCCGCGTCGAGGTGGCCCGCAATGCCTCCAATGAGGATATGCAAGCTGCCGCTGAGGCCGCCGTCGCCAAGTGGCTCGAGGGCAAGACGGTCGTCAAGGCCATCTGCGTGCCCGGCAAGCTGGTTAACTTGGTGGTCAAGTAAGCGCTGCGCGCTTAGCTGACACATAAAAGACGAGGGGCGATCCGGTTGGGTCGTCCCTCGTTTTGTGTTGTATGCCCTGCTTAGTCAGTGCGTCGCACCGTCTTCTACGGGATGTGTACCAGGTCCCTAAAGTAAACGTTGCCCGTTGCCTCTTCGAACATCCAAATGTTGAGGTATATGTCGTTGAGGTCGTTATTCACATCAAAGTCCGGGTCGTCGAAGGTGCCTACAAAGGTGAGCATGGCGCGCGTTTCCTCGCCCGCTGCGACCTGCTGGCGCATGCGCACATCGCGGACCACGCCGTTGACGTAGGCATAGGAGTCCACATCGCCAAACATCATGTCGACACCGGTGTTGTTGGTCACCGCAAAGACCAACACGGCGTCGCCGTAGCCATCCGTGTCCTTGCCCACGCAGGTAACATGGACGTTCTCGTCTGCCTCAAGGTCGATGGGGAACTGTTCTTGGGGGTCGGGACCCAGGCCGTGGGGATCGATGATGTCTTCGTTAATTTTGTCGAAGCTTTCCGATGGCGTCGTTTTCTCGATGGCTTTGGTGCTGCCAGGGTTCGGTTCGCATGTTCCGGTTTTGCCATTCGTGTTGCCGCAGCCTAAGAGGGCCAACGAGCACGTTGCGATGGCGAGCGCAGTTATGCAAGGGGTGCCTAGACGTTTCATGTGTGCCTCCTTGGCGTAGAGGATTTGGAAAGGTTCGTCGTTGTGCGACTTGCTGGCCGGCTTGTTGCGGAATGTCCCTTAGCGTAAGTCTGATTGATAAGGGCTCGTGGAGGAATGCCCTTGGGGTCCGAACAGACCTGTGGATTGGGACGCATGGCCCGTTTTGGGACTGTTGAGGGCGCGCCACATGGGGTTCCTCGGTCAATTGTCCTATTCTTGTGGAGAAGCTGTGCGCACGCTGACCTGCAGATTCGTACTGTGCTTGCACGTTTCCGCAGCTATTGGTATAGTTTGCTTGCAAATGAAGTTGTATTGAAAGAAGTGGGGTTTCGGCCCCGCTTCTTTTTTGTATGGATGGAGGTGCCGCAATGGTCAAGACCAAGACCGAGCAGGCGATCATCGACGCGCTCGAGGCCGTCGCTCCCCAGCACGATATCGACATCGTCGACGTCGAGCTCGTGGGTGCCACCAAGGCCCCCTGCGTGCGCGTGCGTATCGAGGGTGCCGAGGGTCAGAGCCTGTCGCTCAACGACGTCACGGCCAACACCAAGTGGGTCGGCGATGTGATTGAGGAGCTCGACCCCATCTCTTCGAGCTATACGCTCGAGGTGTCGAGCCCGGGTATGGCGCGCCCGCTGCGCCGCCCGAGTGATTTTGCCCGCTTTGTGGGCGAAAACTGCGAGCTCACCTCCACCGCCACCGAGGGCCGTCGCAAGTACGCCGGCAAGATTGCCGCCGCCACCGAGTCGAACGTGACCCTCGAGCTCGAGGACGGCGAGTCCGTTACCCTCGATTTCTCTGATGTTAAAAAGTGCAAGTTGAAGCCCACCTACGACTTCAAGCCCGCGAAGGAAGGAAAGTAAGATGGCAGCATCCGACATGATGTCCGCCCTGATGGAGCTTTGCCAGGAGAAGCACATCGACCAGCTCTACCTGATCGACCGCCTGGAGCAGTCGCTCGCCAAGAGCTATGCCGAGATCTTGCATCTTGAGTGGGGCGCCAAGGTGACCATCGACCGCACCACCGGCAAGATCTACGTCTACCGCCTGGAGCCGATCGACGATTCCATGGACGAGGAGGGCAACTTCACCGAGTTCGAGGAGATCGACGTCACCCCCAAGAACACGAGCCGCATCGCCGCCCAGCACGCTAAGGCCGAGATCAACGCCATCGTGCGCAACTCCGCCCGCGAGCAGATCTACGAGGAGTTTTCCGGCCGCATCGGTGACCTCATCAGCGGTACCGTGCTGCAGTCCACGCCCGACTTCACGATCGTCAAGATTCGCGAAGGCGTCGAGGCCGAGCTTCCGCACTTTGATCAGCGCCGTTACGAGAACGAGCGCAACGAGCGTCCGATGGGCGAGCGCTACCTGCACAACCAGCATATCAAGGCCGTGATCATCGACGTTCGCGACCCCAACTCCAACCTGCAGCCGGTTCGTGGCGAGCACAGCCGTCCGCCGATTGTCATCTCCCGTACCCACCCCGAGCTCATGCGTCGTCTGTTTGAGCAGGAGGTGCCCGAGATCTATGAGGGCACCGTCCAGATCAAGTCGATCGCCCGCGAGCCCGGCCAGCGTTCCAAGGTTGCCGTCCACTCGCTCGACGACCGCCTGGATCCCGTGGGCGCCTGCGTCGGCCCCAAGGGCAGCCGTGTTCGCGCTGTCGTGGGCGAGCTCCGTGGCGAGCGCGTCGACGTCATCCTGTGGGATGCCGATCCTGCCGTCTACGTCGCCAACGCCCTGTCGCCCGCTAAGGTCACCCGCGTCCTCATTGACGAGGAGAAGGCCTACGCCGGCGTCATCGTCCCCGACGACCAGCTGTCCCTCGCCATCGGCAAGGAGGGCCAGAACGCCCGCCTCGCCGCGCGCCTGACCGGCTGGCACATCGACATCAAGTCCGAGACGCTTGCCGCCGACATCCTCAAGAACGTTCCCGTTCACGAGGAGCCCGCCGCCGACCTGATCGGTGACGAGGAGGACGAGGACGTCCGTCGCTGCGAGTTCGTGTCCGAGGACGGCATCCAGTGCCGCAACCAGGCCCGTCCCGGCTCCCGTTTCTGCGGTGTCCACGACACCGACGCCTTCGATGATGCGGAGGACCTGATCTAGCGCGCGGTCGCGCCGGGCAGGTCCCAGCGCATACCCCACGCTCGTTCAGTCTCTAGGCACCCAAGGTGCCAGAAAGGGTAGGTGAAGTCATATGGCAAAAGTCCGTGTGTCCACCCTGGCCAAAGAGTTCGGCATGACCTCTAAGGAACTGATGGGTCATCTCGCCGAAATGAAGATTCCCGCTAAGTCCGCTTCCTCCGCCCTGGAGGACGCTTACGTCGCCATGGTCCGCAAGCAGCTCGCCTCGGTGATCGAGGCCCGCGCCCAGGAAGTCGAGGCCGCCAAGCAGGCCGAGGAGCAGGCCGCTGCCGCCGAGGAGGCAGCACGCGCTGCCGAGGCCGAGCGCGAGCGCATCGCCGCCGAGAAGGCACGCGAGGAGGAGCGCCGTCAGTTCGCCGCCGCCCAGGCTGCCGAGGAGGCCGCCCGTGCCGAGGCCGAGGCCAAGAAGAAGGCCGAGCAGGAGCGTCTTGCTCGCGAGAAGGAGGAGGCTGCCCGCGAGGCCCAGCGCCGCGCCGTTCCCGCTTCCGACTCCGGTTCGCGTTTCCGCTCTCTGCTTGACCAGATCGCCGCACAGGAGACCGTGCTCAAGGAGAAGAAGGACGCCGAGCAGAAGGCCAAGGCCGAGCGCGCTGCCGAGCGCGGCAACCGTCGTGGCGGCAACAACGACCGTCGCGGTGGCCGTCGTAACGATCGCAACGCCTCCGATAACAACTCCGAGCGCAATGCCTCCGAGAACCGCCCGCACAGCCATCGCACCAATGCCAGCAACAACGTCGCTGCCGGTATGGACTTCCCCAACCCCGACAAGCAGGGCAAGGGCAAGAAGCGCAAGGGCGGTCACAACAACGAAGAGGACCACTACAGCCGCATGGCTCGCGAGGCCGAGGAGTACAGCCGCGAGAAGGTGCTCGAGGAGGCTCGAGCTGCCGTCGAGGAGGCCTCTCGCGAGTCCACCGGTCGCCGCAAGAAGCGCAAGGAGAAGCGCGAGCGCGAGGCTGCCAAGGCTCAGGAGGAGCGCAAGATAGAGGAGGCGCTGGCCCAGGGCGTGAACCCCGAGGAGCTCGACGCCATCAAGGTCTCCCAAGGCGTTACCGTCCAGGAGCTCGCCGAGGCGCTTGACGTTCCGGCCAACGACATCATCAAGCGCCTGTTCCTGCTGGGCACGCCGCTCACCATGACGCAGTCCATGTCCGACGACCTCGTCGAGCTCGTTGCCGACGACCTGGGCCGTCAGATCAAGATCATCACCCCCGAGGAGGAGAACACCTTCTCGTTCTACGACGATCCCGCCGACCTTAAGCCGCGCGCCCCGGTCGTCACCGTCATGGGCCATGTCGACCACGGCAAGACGAGCCTCCTCGACGCCATCCGTCACACCGGTGTCGCTGCCGGCGAGGCGGGCGGCATTACCCAGGCAATCGGCGCTTCGCAGGTTATGATCAACGACCGCAAGATCACCTTCATCGATACCCCGGGTCACGCCACCTTTACGGCCATGCGTGCCCGTGGTGCCAAGGTGACCGATATCGTCATTCTGATCGTGGCTGCCGACGACGGCGTCATGCCCCAGACCGTCGAGTCGATCAACCACGCCAAGGCCGCCGGCGTACCCATCGTCGTCGCCGTCAACAAGATCGATAAGCCGGGTGCCAACCCTGACCGCGTGCGCCAGGAGCTCACCGAGTACGGTGTCATCCCCGAGGAGTGGGGCGGACAGAACATGTTCGTCAACATCTCGGCCAAGCAGAAGATCGGTATCGACGACCTTCTGGAGACCGTGCTGCTCCAGGCCGACGTGCTCGAGCTCAAGGCCAACCCGGACACCTTTGCCTCCGGCAACGTCCTCGAGGCCAAGCTCGACAAGGGCCGCGGCTCGGTCGCTACCGTGCTCGTGACCCGCGGTACCCTGCACGTGGGCGATACGCTTGTCGCCGGCCTCACCTACGGCCGCGTCCGCGCCATGCTCGACCCCAAGGGCCGCGCCGTCACCGAGGCCGGTCCCTCCGACGCCGTCGAGATCCTGGGCCTGCAGTCCGTGCCCAACGCCGGTGACGAGTTCCGCGTGTTCGAGGACGAGCGCGAGGCTCGTGCCCTTGCCGACGAGCGTTCGCTCAAGGCCCGTATCGAGGAGCAGAGCCGCGTCAAGCACGTCACGCTCGAGAACCTCTTCGAGACCATTGCCGACGCCGAGGTCAAGGAGCTCAACCTGATCATCAAGGCCGACGTCCAGGGTTCCATCGAGGCCCTTCAGGATTCGCTCGACAAGATGGATCAGTCCGAGGTTCGCATCAACACGATCCACTCCGCCGTTGGTGCCATCAACGAGACCGACGTCGTCCTGGCCGACGCCTCCAACGCCATCATCATCGGCTTTGGCGTCCGTCCCGACGGTAAGGCCCGCTCCGCCGCCGAGCGTGAGGGCGTCGAGATCCGTTGCTACGACGTCATCTACAAGTGCCTCGAGGAACTCGACGCTGCCCGTATCGGCATGCTTAAGCCCACCGAGGTCGAGGTCTCCACGGGTACCGCGACCGTCCTGGACACCTTCAAGGTGCCCAAAGTCGGTATCGCCGCCGGTGTCCGTGTCGAAGAGGGCGAGATCGCCGCGACCGATTCCGTGCGTCTGGTGCGCGACGGCATCGTGGTCTTCAACGGCAAGATCGCCTCGATGCGCCACTACAAGGACGAGGCCAAGAGCCTCAAGAGCGGTTCCGAGGGCGGCATTGGCCTGGAGAACTTCCAGGACATCAAGCCCGGCGACCAGATCGAGGGTTACCGCATCGACCAGGTTGCCCGTACCGAGTAGGGGGTAGCGCTATGAAGCAAACGCAGGCAACCCGCCGTCTGGGCGAGCAGCTTCGCGAGAAGCTTGGTTATATCCTGCTCTTTGAGGTTTCCGATCCGCGTCTCGACCTGGTTACTTTGACCGCGGTTGAGGTCGCGGTGGACCGTTCGTTCGCGCGTGTGTACGTGTCGTGCGATGCGAGCCGCTACGACGAGGTCATGGAGGCGCTCGCTAGCGCCAAGGGCCGTATTCGCAGCCTGTTGGCTCGCTCGCTCGATTGGCGTGTTACGCCCGAGCTCGATTTTCGCATCGATCGCTCGACCGATGAGGCCGAGCGCATCACGCGTGCGCTGGAAAACGTTCCCGCCACGCTTGCGATCGAAAAGGACGAGGACGGCTATCCGATAGCGGATGCCGCCCAGGAGGCAGCTTTAGATGACTAATTCCGCCGACCTCGCCTCGTGCGAGTCTGCAGATATTCAGCGGCGCATCCTCGAGCTCATCGAGGGTGCGTCCTCCATTGCGATTTCGGGACATACTTCTCCCGATGGCGATGCCTTGGGCTCCGTGTTGGGTCTGGGCCTTTCGCTCATGAAGTTTTTTCCCAACAAGGACATTGCGCTGCTGTTGGCAGACGATGACCCGGTTCCGCGTATCTACCGCTTTATGGAAGGCTCCGATCGCCTGGTGCCGGCATCTGCGTACACCGGCAATCCTGACCTGTTCATCTCGGTGGACGTACCGGTCGTAGAGCGCCTGAACAACTCCGCCGAGGTGCTTCGTCGCTCCAAGCATGTGGTGTGCTTCGATCACCATCCGGCGCGCGAGGAGTTTGCCGAGCTCAGCCTGAGGCGCGTCGAAGCTGCAGCCTGCGCCATGATCATCGACCGCTTCTTGGACAATTGTGGCATTGTCGCACGTGATGGCGTTGCGACCTGCCTGCTGTGTGGCTTGGTTACCGATACCGGCCGTTTTCAGTATCAAAATGCCGATGCAGCCGCGTTCCATGCAGCCTCGCGTCTGGTTGCCCACGGTGCCGATCCGGCGCGTGTGGCACTCGAGGTTTACCAGAGCATGCGCGTTGAGTTTTTGCACCTCAAGTCCATCGTTATGGGCCGCATCAAGACGGTGGCCCACGGGCGCGTCGCATATAGCTACGCGTACCAGAGTGACCTTGAGGCCTGCGGTGTCACCTCGGATGAGTGCGACGGTCTGGTTGACGTGGTGCGCTCGGTGATGGGCGTCGAGGTCTGCCTGTTCCTGAAGGGCATTGAGGGCGATACCAAGGTGCGCGGCAACCTGCGCTCCAAGGGTGACCTCAACGTGTCCGAGATCGCTGCTGCCTTTGGCGGAGGCGGACATCCCGCTGCCGCCGGTTTCTCCAACAACGGAACGATTCTCGAGACGCTCACCGTGGCACTTCCCATGCTGGCCGAACTGGTAGGGGAGGATCCCGCTTCGGTGACCGTCGAGCTTTAACTTTTTGGATGGTACATGGCTCGTCGTACGCCTTCTCAACTGAATATGCTGCTCGCCGTCGATAAGCCGATGGGCTGCACGTCCCACGATGTGGTTTCGCAATGCCGGCACGCCCTCCATGAGCGGCGCGTCGGCCATGCCGGCACGCTCGACCCCATGGCATCGGGTGTCATGGTGGTTGGTGTGGGCCAGGCCACCCGTCTGCTGGGCATGCTCACGCTCGATACCAAAAGCTACGTCGCCGACATCTCGTTTGGCGCCGAGACCAATACCGATGATGCGGAGGGCGAGGCGGTCCGCACGGTGGCTGTTGCCAACGAGCTCCGCGATCCTGCCTATGCCCGTGAGCGCTTGGCCGCTATGCTGGGTCCGCAGACGCAGGTGCCGCCGGCGTTTTCGGCTATCTCGGTCAATGGCGTTCGCGCCTACAAGTCTGCTCGCGAGGGCAATGCGGTGGACCTACCTCCGCGCCCCGTCGAGGTCTATGCCGCCGACCTGATCGCCGTGGGAGGCGAAGGTGATACGTGTGTGTGGACCGTGGCGTTCTCAGTGAGCAAGGGTACCTATATCCGTGCGCTCGCTCGCGATTTGGGCCGCGCCTGCGAGAGCGCCGCGCACATTTCCGCGCTGCGCCGCACGGCCTCCGGTGTTGTTTCCATTGGCGCTTGTCATGCGGTCGAGGAGCTTTCTCCCGAGTCCGCGGCTGGCTTTGCCCTGGATCCCATTGCGGCCCTGGGCGCCACGCGTGTTGACTTGCCGGGCAATCTTGCCGACGATCTGCTCTGCGGCCGACGCATTCCCGTTGAGCGTGCGCTTGCCGATTTCGATACCTCGAAGTCGCCTTTTGCGTTGGTGCTCGATGGGGGACTCAAGGCGCTCGCCCGCATTGAGAGTGGCCGCTTTGTCATGGAGCATGTCTTTCCGCAGGCCATCGGCGGTGTTCGATGATGTTGTCCGCTCACGAGCTCGCGCGTATTTTTTTCGCGGGCGAGTCGGACGAGGCTCACATCGTTACTGCCGATGCGTTTGATAAGTGTGAGCACCTGGGTGCTGCCTCGATCGCCATTGGCGTGTTCGATGGCGTGCACCGTGGACACCAGGAGCTCATTGCGGCGCTTGTCCGTGACGCCCGTGCCCATGGCTGTAAGGCGGTCGTGGTCACTTTCGATCCCGATCCGGACGTTGTGGTGAGTCCTTCGCCCGCTCAAAAATTGATGACGACGGCCGACCGTCTACATGCCTTGGCTCAGACCGGGGTCGATGCGGTGGTGGCCGTTCCCTTTACGCCTGAGGTTGCGGCACTCGACCATGTCGGTTTTCTCGCACTGCTGTCACGCGTGGTCGACATTCGTTCGATTCGCGTTGGCAGCGACTTTAGGCTGGGTCGTGGCGGTGCTTCTGGTGTTGCCGAGATGCGCTCTTGGGGTTCCGAGCGCGGCGTTGACGTGTATGGTCACGACCTGCTTTGCGAGGGCGGTGAGGCCATTTGCGCCACCCGCATTCGTCATGAGCTGGGACAGGGCCATGTGGAGCTTGCTGCTGAGTTGCTCGGCCGCCCGTATATGCTGCGTGGCGGTGTTATTCGTGGCCGTCACGAGGGTTCTGACATGGGCTTTCCCACGGCAAACCTGCAGGTTCCCGACGGCATTCAGGTGCCTGCCGATGGTGTGTATGAGGGTCTGGTGCTCGTCGATGACATCGCGTGGCCCGCTGCCGTTAATGTCGGCCTGCCGCCGACGTATGCCGACGATGCCGCTTCATCGCATCTCGAGGCTAACTTAATTGGTTATACGGGCGACCTGTACGGCGCTTCCGTTTCGCTGGCGTTTACGCGCTGGCTGCGTCCCTCGCGTGTGTTCGATTCGCTGGATGAGCTGATTGCGACCGTCGAGGGTAATATCGAGGACATTCGTCACAACTTGGGTGAGCAGGGGGTGGGCATCCGTGATTAGCGATGAGGAAAAAGACCAGGTACGCGCTGCGTCCGACCTAGTTGCTATCGTGCAGGAAACGGTTGAGCTCAAGCCCCGCGGCCATGAGTTTTGGGGTTGCTGCCCCTTTCATGGCGAAAAGACGCCGTCCTTCCACATTATCCCTGCCACACAGGTGTGGCATTGCTTTGGCTGCGGCGAGGGTGGCGACGTCTTCACCTATATCATGAAGCGCGAGAACCTGAACTTTCCCGAGTCAATCCGCTATTTGGCCGATCGTGCGGGTATTGAGCTGCATGACACCGAAGATCGTCGCGAGCGCGGTACCAAGCGTGCCCGCATCTACGATCTGTGTGCCGAGACCGCCCAGTTCTACCACACCATGCTTATGCGCGGTAAGGACGGCCGTCCACGCGAGTACTTTGCCAGCCGTGGTATGGGTGGCGACGTCTGCCGCCGCTACTGCCTGGGCTTTGCACCGGGCCGCAACGCGCTGGTGTCGCACCTGTCCCAGGCGGGTTTTACCCCGCAGGAGATGATCGACGCCAACGTTGCCGTGAGCCGCGGGCGCGGGCAGCTTGCCGACCGCTTCTACGACCGCGTGATGTTTCCCATCTTTGACGAGCAGGGTCACAACATTGCCTTTGGCGGGCGCATCATGGGTGACGGCCAACCCAAGTACCTCAACACCGCCGAGACGAGCGTGTTCCATAAAAAGCGAAACCTCTATGGCTTTAACTGGGCCAAGGAGTTTATCGTCGCGCAGGATACGGCCATCGTGGTGGAGGGCTATACCGATTGCATCGCCTGTTGGGAGGCGGGGATCAAAAACGTTGTCGCCACGCTGGGCACCGCGCTCACGGAGCATCACGTCAAGACGCTCACCCGCTTTGCCAAGCGTATCGTGTATATGTTCGATGGCGATGCCGCGGGCCAGAAGGCCGCCCGTCGCGCGATTCAATTTATCGAGCAGGATTCGATGGACCTGCGCTGCGTGGTGCTGCCCGACGGCAACGATCCCATGGAGTTTATTACGGCGCACGGTGGCCAGGAGCTGCAGGCGCGCATCGACGCGGCCGAGCCGCTCATGGACTTTGTCTACCGTTCGCTGCAGGAGTCGAGCGACATCTCCACGCCGGGCGGTCGTGCCAAGGCGCTGGAGGATGCTCTCACGCTCATCTATCCGCTTCGTGACAGCTATATGATCGATACGTACTTTATCCAGATTGCCGATCTGCTGGGTTTGGATCTGGAGACGGTTCGCGCGAGTTCGGGTCGCGTGTTTCGCGATGTCGCCAAGCGTGAGGATGCCGAGCGACGTCGTGAGCAGAACTATGAGCGCCAGCGGGCACAGGCTGAGCGGTCCGGCGGGACGGGCAGTCGGGCGTCGAGTTCTCGCGATGCCGGTCGTGACGCTTGGGCATCGGGCGCGACGCCGCCGGTGTCCGCGCCGGTCGAAGAAGAGCCGTATGACTACGTCCCGCTCGATGCCTACGGTGCCGCGCCCGTGGAGGTCGTCGACGACCTGCCGCCGATCGATGTGCCTGATGGTATGGGTGCTGTGCCTGTGACTGATGGTTCGGGCGCTCCGGCTGCGGCGGCGCCGATGGTTCTTACTGATCTAGAGCGCAAGTCCTTGGCGGGGGAGCGTGAGCTGCTGACCATGCTCACGAGCTACCCCGACCTGTTCCGCACGTATGCCGACCGCATCTGCTCCATCGAGTGGGTTGACCCACGTCACGAGTCCATCGCATGGGCTGTTCTGGCAACGCCGCCGGGAACCGATCCTGCAGCTTGCATGGATGCGGCACGCTCGGTGTGTCCCGATGCGGCAACGCTTGTGAGTGCCGGGCGCATCTCGGCGACGAGCAAGCACCCCACCGAGACGAACATCGTGTTTATGCTCGATACGCTCGAGCTCTACACCATCAAGCGCCGCATGCGTGCCGCACAGGCCAAGCTGCGCCAGGACCGTTCGCTCGATGATGAGGCCCGTCGCGCGCTGACCGTGCAGGCCGCGCAGGATTCGCAGCGTCAACGCGAACTGCAAAAGTCGATCGGCGGCGTAGCGGACCCGTTCCGTTTGATCGGTCTGGAGGCCGCAGGCACCGAACAGGCCTAGATGTTGTGGTCAACCAGCGTATTCTCGCCTATATCCAGTCCTCTTTTTGGGTATAGACGTCTATGTGTGTGCTAAAGTAATGAGTCCTGTGGACTATGAAGGGAGAATCTGTGCCAAAAAAGACTGAGAGCACGGGTACTGGGCTGGAATCCTACGTTGCAAAGCTCATGGGCAACGGCTCAAACAGGACTTCGGTAACCGAGGACGAGATTCAGGTCGCCCTGAAGGATATCGATGTTTCTGACGAGCAGCTCACCGCGGTGTATTCCGCGCTGCGCAACAGCGGCATCCAGATTATCTCCGCGAGCGGTAACGACGACGCCCCCATGGACGTCGACGATGACGATAACGATACCGATACCGACGATTTCGATGACGATGACGAGCACGATTCCGGCTCGCTCGACGATCACGAGCTCAAGATGGCCCGTCAGGCCGACGCCGAGATGGGTTCTTCCAAGAGCAAGAAGAAGCGCACCGTGCGCACGTCCCGTTCACGCTCCCGCGTGCGTGGCATCGATGCCTCCACGGTGATGCTGACCGGCGATCCGGTTCGTATGTACCTTAAGGAGATCGGCAAGGTCGACCTGTTGACCGCTTCCGAAGAGGTCGATCTGGCTATGAAGATCGAGGCCGGTCTCGAGGCCACCGAGAAGCTCGAGGCTGCCGAAGCAGGCGAGCTCGAGCTCACGCGTGCCGAGATGCGCCGTCTGACCCGTATCGAGAACGTCGGCCTCGAGGCCAAGCAGGCTCTCATCAGCGCAAACCTGCGTCTGGTCGTCTCCATCGCCAAGCGCTATGTTGGCCGCGGCATGCTGTTCCTGGACCTGATCCAGGAGGGCAACCTCGGTCTGATCCGCGCCGTCGAGAAGTTCGACTACCAGAAGGGCTTTAAGTTCTCCACGTACGCCACGTGGTGGATCCGTCAGGCCATCACGCGCGCTATCGCCGACCAGGCCCGTACCATCCGTATTCCCGTGCACATGGTCGAGACCATCAACAAGCTCGTCCGCGTGCAGCGCCAGCTCCTTCAGGACCTGGGCCGCGACCCGACCCCCGAGGAGATCGGTGCCGAGATGGACATGAGCGCCGACCGCGTCCGCGAGATCCAGAAGATCTCGCAGGAGCCCGTGTCGCTCGAGACTCCCATCGGCGAGGAAGAGGATTCCCAACTGGGCGACTTTATCGAGGACTCCCAGGCCATCGTTCCGCCCGATGCGGCCAGCTTCTCCATGCTGCAGGAGCAGCTCACCCAGGTGCTCGACTCGCTTGCCGATCGTGAGCGCAAGGTTATCGAGCTGCGCTTTGGCCTTGTCGACGGACATCCCCGTACGCTCGAGGAAGTCGGCCGCGAGTTTGGCGTCACGCGTGAGCGCATCCGCCAGATCGAGTCCAAGACCCTGGCCAAGCTCCGCCACCCGAGCCGCTCGAGCAAGCTCAAGGACTACATCGAGTCTTAACCTCGCAAGCAAGAAGCGCCCTCAAGCACATCCGCTTGGGGGCGCTTTCATGTAGTCATTGGGGACGTTCTTGAATGACTAGTCGTTTAAGAACGTCCCCAATGACTAGGTCGGAAAATTTCTTAAAAAAGTTCTTGCCCTGAGCTGATTCGTCCGTATAATAAACTTCGTTGCTTGAGAGCACGCACCTATTCCTCGGTAGCTCAATGGTAGAGCACGCGGCTGTTAACCGCGCTGTTGTAGGTTCGAGTCCTACCCGGGGAGCCAGAATTTTCAGCCCATTCCGTTGGGCTTTTAAATTCCTCGGTAGCTCAATGGTAGAGCACGCGGCTGTTAACCGCGCTGTTGTAGGTTCGAGTCCTACCCGGGGAGCCAGGTTGTAAAACCCGTCGCTTATGCGGCGGGTTTTTTCATACCGCGATCGCCTGGCGCGAACGTTACCATATCAACATTTCGTGTCGAGGATGTAATCCCGCGACCCACCACCTCAACATGGCGCGCTCGTTGTAGAATATTGCAATGATTGCTCCCACGAGATGGTGCCGCGAGCACCAGATAAGGAGATTCTTGTGTCTGAGACCATTAACGGCAGCCTGAGCGTCTCGAACGACGTTATTGCCGATATTGCCGGTTATGCCGCGATGACGTGCTATGGCGTCGTCGGTATGGCTGAGCAGCTCCAGGGTGCCGAGAGCGTGCGCCTGCTTGCCGGTCAGCGCCTCCGCAAGGGCGTGCTTGTCTCCGCCGACGAGAACGGCCTTACGGTCGATCTTCACGTCGTGCTCGAGAACGGCGTCAACATGAAGTCCGTCTGCCACAATCTTTCGAGCTCCGTTGCCTTCACTCTGCAGGAGATCGCCCAGATCGATCCCGCCAGCCTTAAGATCGGCATTCACATCGACGCGCTCAAGAGCCGTCTGAACTAGCATCCGAAAACGGAGATTCAAATACCCATGATTGCAAAGACCATTCGCACCTGTTTTCCGATCGCTGCGGCTGCCGTTTCCGACAAGGCCGAGGAGATCAACAAGCTCAACGTCTTCCCCGTACCCGATGGCGATACCGGCACCAACATGTCGCTCACGCTCGCCTCGGTGACCAAGGAGCTCTCCGCCCTTCCTGCCGACGCCGACATGGAGGCCATCGCCGGTGCCATCACCCATGGCTCCCTCATGGGTGCCCGTGGCAACTCCGGCGTCATCACCTCGCAGATTCTGCGTGGTGTGGCCGAGGGCCTTGTCTCTGCCGATGAGCCCATCACGTCCGCCAACATCGCCTATGCGTTCCGCCGAGCCGTCAAGGTTGCCTTCCAGGCCGTCCGCAAGCCCATCGAGGGTACGATCCTCACGGTGCTGCGCGACGTTTCGACCAAAGCTGACGAGTGCGAGAAGAAGAAGTTCTCGGCCGAGGACGCGCTCGACGCCATCGTCGTCGAGGCCTATCAGTCCGTCGCCCGTACGCCCGACCTGCTGCCCGTTCTGAAGGAGAACGGCGTGGTCGACTCCGGCGCCTTTGGCTTTGCCATCTTCCTGGAGAACTTTGTTGCCGCCGCGCTTGGCCGCAGCACCGTTGTCGAGGATTTCTCCGCCACGTTTGATTCCGCTGGCTCTGCCCGCGACGCGGCCCTCGGTCGCGTTGAGATCGAGGCCAACGACGATTGGGAGGGCTCGGAGTTCCGCTACTGCAACGAGTTCCTCTTTAAGGCCGACGCTCCGTTTGACGAGGACGAGTGCCTTAAGTTCCTGGGCTCCATGGGCGACTGCGAGTTGCTCGTGGGTGCCTATCCCGACTACAAGATCCACGTGCACTCCAACACCCCCAACCTGGTGCTCGAGCACATGCTGCAGCTTGGTCAGATCTATGAGGTCTTTATCCACAACATGGAGATGGAGGCCCACGACCGTACCGCTAAGATCCACGAGGATCAGGAGAAGGCCGCCGAGCCCGCGAAGGCCCTGGGCTTTGTCGCCGTTGCCGCCGGTTCCGGTGAGGCCGACATCCTCAAGTCCCTCGGCGTTGACGTGATCGTCTCGGGTGGCCAGACCATGAACCCCTCGACCGCCGACCTGTTGGGCGCCGTCGACCAGGTCAACGCGACCTCGGTCATCATCCTGCCCAATAACGGCAACATCCGCATGGCTGCCGAGGCCGCAGCCTCTGCCTGCACCGACAAGAAGGTCGCCGTCGTTCCCACCAAGACCGTCCCGCAGGCGTTCTCCGCGCTGTTCGCCGTCCTGCCCGATTCTGAGCTCGAGGACGCCGTTGCCGCCATGGTTGACGCCATCAGCGAGGTCCGCGATGGCGAGGTCACCCGCGCCGTGCGCGACTCCAGCGCCTCGGACGGCTCTCCGATTCACTCCGGTGACGTCATGGGCATCATCGCCGGCTCCATCGACGTGGTCGGTTCCGACGTGAAGCAGGTCACGCTCGACTGCATCAACCGCATGCAGGAGGAAGAGGAAGGCGACGCGCTGACGATTCTGGCCGGCGAGGAGCTATCCGACGAGGCCTTCCAGGAGATCGTCGACGCCATCGAGGAGGCTCAGCCCGATCTGGAGATCGACGCCCATCGTGGCGAGCAGCCGCTCTATCCCGTGATCTTCTCGATCGAGTAGGCTCTGCCTATGTCCGAGCTGTGCTCCGTGCCGCGCGTCTCGGAGCGCTTTGCCCAGAGCAATGCGCTCGACGAGGATATCGCGCGACTCAAATATGTTTCGGGTAAACGTGAGGAGGCCCTTCGCCGTCTGGGAATTCGGACGGTGGGGGACCTCCTTCTGCATATCCCTCATCGATACCTGGACTTTACGCGCTCCTGGTCCATCGAGATGGCGCCCATCGGTACCGTGTGCACCATCATCGCCACGGTCGACCGTATCGTTCAAAAGAAGCCGCGTCCGCGCATGCAGGTGACCGAGGTCTCACTCGTTGACGAGACGGGCGTGCTGCAGGTCGCCTTTTTCCGTCAGCCTTGGATTGCCCAGCAGCTTAAGCAGGGCGACCGCCTGGCCGTGATGGGCAAGGTCGAGTTTGCCTACGGTTTTAAGCAGATGGCCTCGCCGCACTTTGAAAAGCTCGATGACGGGCGTGCTGCGGGCACCATTTTGCCGGTCCATTATGTGAGTGACGGCGTGAGCCAGGCATGGATGCGCCGCATCGTAAGTGGCGCGCTCGAGGTCGTCGGCAATCCCTTCGACCCGATTCCCGCACGCTTGCGCGTTAAGCGTCGCCTGATGAGCAATGCTCGTGCGCTTCGATCAATTCACTTTCCCTCGAGCATGGCTGAGCGCGATATCGCGCGCGCACGGCTTGCCTACGAGGAGTGCCTTTACCTGCAGCTGGCGCTGCGCCTGCGCAACGACGGCAGCCTGGTCGATGTGGTGCCCTACGCCCACGCCGCGGGCGAGCACCTGGCCGCGCTCAAGCAGGCCCTGCCATTTTCGCTGAGCGACGAGCAGGAGGCCGCGTTCCAAGATATCCTGCGCGATATGTGCGATGGCGGGCGCGTGATGAACCGCCTGCTGCTGGGCGATGTCGGTACCGGTAAGACCGCCGTTGCCGCCTGCGCGCTGGCTGTGGCTACCGATAGCGGCACGCAGGCCTGCGTTATGGCGCCCACGGGCGTGCTGGCGCGTCAATATGCCGATAAGACCGGCCCCTTGCTCTCGCAGGCTGGCATGACCTGGGCGCTCCTGACGGGCGCCACGCCAGCGGCCGAGCGCGAGCGGATCCATGCCCAGCTGGAATCGGGCGAGCTCGATGTCCTCTTTGGCACCCACGCGGTGCTTTCGGATAACGTGGCGTTCAAGCATCTGTCGCTCGTGGTCATCGATGAGCAGCACCGGTTTGGCGTCGGCCAACGCAACGCCCTGCGTGCGAAGGGCCCTGGTGCCGATCTGCTCGTTATGACGGCAACGCCCATCCCACGTACGCTGGCGCTTTCGGTCTACGGCGATCTGGACACGAGCATCATCCGCCATCGGCCCGTCCCTGGCGCTGGCGTGACGACACGCGTGCTTACCGAGTCGAGCCGCGACCTTGCCTATGGCGCCATCCGCGAGGCGCATGAAAAGGGTCAGCAGGCCTACGTGATTTGCCCGCTCGTGGAGCCGAGTGACTCGGCCGATGATCTGGAGGACGTGCCCGGTATCGCCCGCGACGACGAGGGCCGCGTGACGGTCCCCGTGCCGCTGCACGATACGGCGACCGAGCTCGATCGCCTGCGTCTGGCGTTGCCGGGTCTTGCCATCGAGCGCCTTCACGGCCGCATGCCAGCGGGGGAGAAGGACCAGGTTATCGATGCCTTTAAGCGTGGCGAGATCGACGTGCTCGTCTCGACTACGGTGGTCGAGGTGGGCGTCGACGTGCCCAACGCCACCGTCATGGTCATCGAGAACGGTGAGCGCTTTGGCTTGGCGGCCCTGCACCAGCTGCGCGGTCGCGTGGGCCGCGGCAGCGTGTCGGGCACCTGCCTGGTCATGACGCACTCCAAGGGCAATGGCGGCGCCTCGGCGGCACAAGACCGCCTCCAGTCGCTCGAAAAGACCTCGGACGGCTTTACGCTCGCCCAGATGGACCTGCGTCTGCGCCACGAGGGCGAGATTCTGGGTTATCGTCAACACGGCGGCATTACCTTGCGCTTTGTGGACCTGGACGCCGACGAGGATCTTATCGAATGGGCCCATTTGGACGCGGTCGAGCTCTTGCGGTATGCTTGCAACCTTGACTCCGTGGCGACGCGCCCCTTGCGCGACGCGGTCGCCATGCGTTATCGACATATCTTTAAGGAGGTCAGCGGAGGATGAGAATCATCGGCGGTGAATGGCGCGGCCGCAAGATCGAAGAGCCGCGTGGACGCGATGTCACCCGTCCTACGACCGATCGCGTGCGCGAGGCATGTGCATCCATGGTCATGTCGGCGTTCGATTTCGATTTGGACGAGGTCCGCGTGCTGGATGCCTTTGGCGGCTCCGGTGCCCTGGGAATCGAGATGCTCTCGCGTGGCGCCCGCTCGCTCACCACGTTCGAGATCGATCGCAATGCCGCCCGTCTGATCACCAAGAATATCGAGTCGCTGTGCGGCGACCGCTCGCGTTGGCGCGTCGTTACCGGCGATGTGTTGGCGAGCGCCTCGCGCGGCCGTGTGCCGGGTGGCCCCTTTGATCTGGTCCTGCTCGATCCGCCCTATGCCTTTGGCGCCGAGCCGGTCGAGGAGCTGCTGCAAAACCTAGCTCAGCAAGGCTTGCTGGCACAGGGTGCCTATGCGCTGTTTGAGCACGCTGCCGCCGACGCGGGCGCTCACCCGACCGGTTTTGAGACCGTGCGAGAGAAGCGCTACGGCATAACCTCGGCTGACTTGCTGCGCTGGGTGGCCGAGGACGAGAACGACCTTGCTGACAAGAACGAAAATAACGAGGAAGCGCCTTGGGAGGACGCCCATGAATGACACCATCAACCGCGTGATCGTCCCGGGCACCTTCGATCCCATCACGTTTGGCCATATCGATGTGATCCGCCGCGCCCGTCGCATCTTTCCCAGCGTGATCGTCGCTGTTGCCGAGTCGCAGGGTAAAAACGGCGTGGGCACCACGTTTATGCTCGATGAGCGCGTGGCGCTGGCTCGCGAGGCGCTCGGTGATATCGACGGCGTCGAGGTCCTGCCCTTTACCGGCCTCTTGGTCGACTTCGCTCGCGAGCAGGGGGCGGGGGCCGTGGTCAAGGGCCTGCGCGCCATGACCGACTTTGAGTACGAGCTGCAGCAGGCAGACCTCAACTATCGCTTGGATAACGAGCTGGAGTCCATCTTTGTCATGAGTGCGCCGCAGTACGGCTATATCTCGAGTTCGGTCGTTCGCCAGATCGCCTCGCTCGGCAGCGATGTATCGACGTTTGTCCCGCCCAACGTGGTCGAAGCGCTCAGACACCGCTTTTCGTGACGTTTTTTATTGCCTGGTGGCATGTGGTAAACTAGCACGATGATATGTTACCTATGAAAGGAGACCGGATGCCGGGCGAGAATTTTCCTGGCGATAGGATCGTCAGCTTGGTCGATGAGCTCGAAGGGCTGATCGAGGAAGCCAAGCCGCCTTTCGGCAAGAACGCTCAGTTCAAGGTCATCGACGCCGACGTGTTCTTCAACATCCTCGACGAGATCCGCATGAGCTATCCCGAGGAGTGGCAGAAGTCCCGCCGTATCCTTAAGGAGCGCGAGGAGCTTATGGCTTCCGCCGCCGCCCAGGCCGATTCCATCATCGCCGACGCTCAGCAGCAGGCCCTCACCATTGCCGGTGAGCAGGAGATCGTCCGCTTAGCGCAGCAGCAGGCCGACGACATCCGTGATCGTGCCCAGCAGTACGAGCGCGAGACGCGTTATGCTGCCGAGGACTACGCAGAGCAGGTCTTTACGCACCTGGAGGAGAACCTCAAGAGCCTGACCGGCACCGTTACCCGTTGCCGTCAGCAGCTCAACGAGGGTGCCGCCCAGCAGAATGGTCAGTGGTAATGGCTGAGTTCCCGAGCGTTACCGTCGATCTTTCTGAGCAGCTCGAGTTTCCTGGAGATTCGTATCCGCTGACCGGTAAGGTCGATGTCGCCACCTACACGGTGGGCGAGAAGGAGTACCAGCTACAGGACGGCATCGACTACGACGTTGTCTTTACCAATGCCGGTACCGGTGTCTTGCTCACGGGCATGGTCCGCGCGCACGCCACCGGCGAGTGCGACCGTTGCCTGGAGCCCGCCTCGTTTGATATCGCCGGCGAGATCGAGGAGTTCTACCTCTTTGAGGAGCCCGAGGATCCCGAGGCCTACGAGGACGGCTACGAGCTCCTGGGTGAGGACCGCATCGTCGATCTGGGTGAGCCCATCAATGACGCGGTCGTTATGGACACGCCGTTTGTGGTGCTCTGCAAGCCCGATTGCCGCGGTCTGTGTCCCACTTGCGGTTGCAATCTCAACGTCGAGCAATGCGATTGCGCCGCCCAGGCAGAGGCAGAATGGGCTGCTGCCACGGAAAATCCATTTGCAGCATTGAAGAATCTCAAGCTCGATGAGTAAAACTGTGGTAGTATCGCTACTTGCGCGTAATCGCCACACTGGATAGTTCATAAGGAAGGTCACTATGCCCGTACCTAAACAAAAGCAGGGTCGTATCCGCACTCACACCCGTCGTTCCGCCAACATGAAGATCTCGGCTGCGGCTCAGTCCACGTGCCCCCGTTGCGGCGCTGTCAAGCTTCCGCACCACGTGTGCCCCAGCTGCGGTTTCTACAAGGACCGCGAGGTTATCGTTACCGAGTAACGGTATACTCTGGATGCGATGCCGTTCCAAATGGAACCACAATGGCCGGCTCAATGAGTCGGCCATTTTTGTATAAGGAGCATGTATATGAGTAACGTTCGCGTTTGTGTAGACGTTGTGGGCGGAGACGAGAAACCTCAGGTTGTTCTCGATGGTATCGAGGCTGCGCTTGCCGCCGATCCCGATATCGAGGTCTTGGCAGCTGGCCCCTCTGAAATTGTCAATCCCTTTGCTGCTTCCCATGCACGTGTTGAGGCTCTTGAGGCACCCGACGTTATCGCCATGGATGACGATCCCATTCGCGCCGTGATGACCAAGCGCAAGTCCTCGATCGTGCTTGCCTGCCGCGCCATCAAAAAGGGCAACGCGGACGCGTTTTTCTCCGCCGGCTCCACCGGCGCCATGACCGCTGCCGCGACCGCCTACGTCACACCGTTTAGATATATGGCCGAAGGCAAGAAGCAGCCGGTGCGCCCCTGTTTGACCAATGCGCTGCCCAATCGTGCCGGCGGCCTGACGGTGCTGTGCGACATGGGCGCCAACCCCGATGTCGAGGTGGACGACATGGTGCGTTTTGCCCAGATGGGTAGCGCTTATGCCCGCGTTGTCCTGGGCATCGAGCATCCTCGCGTGGGCTTGCTTGCCAATGGCACCGAGGACGAGAAGGGCTCCAACTTTACCAAGGCCTGCTTCCCGGCCATGAAAGCCGCCGTTCCCGGCTTTGTGGGTAACTGCGAAGGCACCGATCTTACGTCGGGCAATTTTGACGTCGTGGTCGCCGACGGCATGTCGGGCAACATTGCGCTCAAGGCCACCGAGGGCGCTGCCAAGTTTTTGTTGCAGGAGCTCAAGGGCGTCTTTATGTCTTCGCTTGGCACCAAGATCGCCGCGCTGCTCATTAAAAAGCAGATGCGTGAGATAAAGGCCAAGCTCTCTGGCGACGCCAAGGGCGGCGCGATTCTTTTGGGCCTGCGCGGCGTGGTTCTGATCGGCCATGGCGCCACCTCGGTCGAAGCTGTTAAAAACGGTACGCTTGCGGCGGCCGAAGCCGTGCGCGCCGGGCTGGTCGAGAATGTCGCCAACTCCATGGACGGCATCGTTTTGTAAGAGCGAGTTAGAGCGCTGTTATGTGCCTCGCGGCCTGCTTCGTGGGGTAGAATCAGAACCGTGTCTTGGTACCGCCCGGGCGGTACCATTCTTTTGGTATTCATGCACTATGAGAGGAAGCGCTATGGACCGCTCCGAAATCTTCGACAAGATCGCCGAGGTCGCTGCTGACGTTCTGGGCGTCGATGTTGCCGAAATTAGCGATGAGACCACCTTTGACGATCTCGATGCCAACTCGCTCGAGCGCCTGCAGCTGGTTACGGCTATCGAGGACGAGTTCAACCTCGAGATCGATGACGAGACTCTGCTCTCGCTCAACTCTGTCGCCGACGCCGTCGACGCGATTGAAAACGCCAGGGAGGCCTAGGTCTTGGCTTTGTCTGAACGACTTACGCGTGCCCAGGAAATTCTGGGCCACGAGTTCAATAATAAGGTGCTTCTGCGCGCGGCGCTTACGCATCCCTCGGCAGTCGAGGGCCAGCCGGTTTCTGCCAGCTATGAGCGCCTTGAGTTCTTGGGCGATTCCATTTTGGGCGCCGTCGTCGCCCGTTCGCTCTTTGAGTCCTATCCCGAGTTTGACGAGGGCAAGCTCACGCGCCTGAAGGTGTCGCTTGTCTCGGGCGCTACGCTATCCGAGGTGTCGCATGAGCTGGGCATCGACGACATCATCATCTTTGGTGCCTCCGAGACCGGTACCGGCGCGCGTGGCCTGCACTCGGCGCTCGAGAACGTCTATGAGTCGCTCGTGGGCGCGCTGTATCTGGATGCTGGCTGGGATGCGGCGGCGGAGTTTATCCACCGTACGCTTAAGCCCCATTTGGCCTCTGAGCGTGCCGAGCATCCTGCGAACCCCAAGTCGTTCTTGCAGGAGTGCGTGCAGGCAGACGGCCATGAGCCTCCCGCGTATAAGCTCGTTGGCTCCGAGGGCCCGGCGCATGCGCCCACCTTTACCGCCGTGGTATTGATCGATGGTATTCGCCAGGGTCGCGGCTCCGGCTCCTCAAAGAAGGAAGCCGAGGGAGCCGCTGCACTCGAGGCACTTGACCGCATGGGCTACACCACCAACGGCGTGATTCTCAACAAGAAGCCTGTTTAAGCGAGGAACCGTGTATCTCAAGTCCCTCACGCTCAAAGGGTTCAAGTCGTTTGCCGACCGCGCCCATATGACGTTTGAGCCGGGCCTGACCGTCATCGTCGGTCCCAACGGCTCGGGAAAATCGAACATCTCTGACTCGATTCTGTGGGTCCTGGGCGAGCAGAGCGCCAAGCAGCTGCGCGGCCAGGCCATGGAGGATGTCATCTTCTCGGGCTCGTCAGCGCGCAAGCCGGTGGGTGTCGCCGAGGTCACGCTGGTGCTCGATAACTCGGACCATATGCTGCCCGTCGACTTTGACGAGGTCGCCATCACCCGGCGCATGTATCGCTCGGGCGAAAGCGAGTACCTCATCAACTCGAGCCCGTGCCGCCTGATGGACATTCAGGACATCCTGCACGATTCGGGCCTGGGTAAGGATACGCATTCCATCATCAGCCAGGGCAAGCTCGACGCCATTTTGCAGAGCCGCCCCGAGGAGCGCCGTGCCCTCATCGAGGAGGCCGCCGGCATCTCCAAGCACAAACGCCGCAAGGAGCGTGCGCTCAAAAAGATTAAATCGATGGACGAGCACTTGACCCGTGCCCGCGACATCAATAAGGAAATCGCCCGTCAGCTGCGGCCGCTGGAGCGTCAGGTCGATCGCGCGCGCAAGTACAAAGAGCTGTCCTCGCGCGCGAACGAACTTACGCAGATGCTGGCCGTCGACGAGCTTCGTTCGCTGCAGTCGCAGTGGAACGACTTGGAGAGCCGCTCCAAGGAAGGCGCCGCCGAGCTGGAGCTTGCGCAGTACCGCATGGGCGAAAAGGAGCGCGAGCTCGAGAAGCTCCAGGTTATGCTCGAGGAAAAGGGCCTGTTTGTGGGCGACCTGGGCGAGCAGCGCCGCCATATGCAAGACGTGGTCGGCCGCATTAACTCCGATATGCGCCTGCTCGAGGAAAAGGGCCACAACATGGTGTCGCGCCTGTCCGACATGCGTGGCCAGATCTCGAGCTCCGAGCATCAGCGTCGTCGCGTGGTCGAGGAGCTCGAGGACGCGCGTGCACAGCTTGAGGAAGTGACCGGCGCGCACATGCAGGCCCAGGAGGACGTTGACGCCGCTGGTCCTGCCGCCGCTGAGCTCCACGAGCGGCGCGTGGCGCTCGACAATCAGATTTCGCAGCTTACGCGTGAGCAACGCGATGTGCAGCGTGTGGCCGATAACGCGGCGCTCGAACTCGCCAAGGTGAAGGACTCGCTGAGCAACGCCGAGGTCGAGGACAACATGTACGCCTCGCGCCTGGAGCAGATTGATGAACAGCTCGAGGAGGTTACAGCATCGCTTGATAGCCGTCGCGACCGTGCTGAGGAGCTTGAGAGTGCCCTTGAGGCGGCTCGTCAGGCCCAGAACGATGCGCGCGAGGCTACCGAGGTCGCCCGTGCAGCCCTTAAGGACTTGCGTGCCCGCGAGAGCGAGGCGCGCAACAAACTGTCCGAGGTGCGCTCGGAGCTTGCTAGCCAAAAGAAACTCGATGCCCGCATGGCCGACAGCTCGCCGCTCGTGAGCTGTCTGGTGGGTGTACTGGGCGACGATGTCTCGGGTCGTCTGGGCGACGTGCTCGAGGCCCCTCGTGAGCTCGAGGGTCTGGTGGAGCAGCTGCTTGCCGGCGATATCGATGCGCTGCTGTTCGACGATACGTCCGCGCTTGAGCGTGCCGGTCGTGCCGCTCTGGACCAGAAGAAGGCCTCGGGCGAGGCGCTGCTGGTGGCGCGCGGTGCGAGCGCCTCTGCTGCCGCTAAGGGCGCTGCCGGTTCCCGCCTGGTCGATCGCCTGTCCGTACGCGCCGGCTATGGCCCGGTTGTCGAGGCGCTGCTCGGCGGCTATTACGTTGTCGACGACTTGGCGGCTGCGCTGGCCGCGCCTGTCGTTGACGGCGTGACTTACGTGACCCCCGATGGCGCCCGCGTCGCCTGCGGCGGCCTGGTGCGTGTGGGCCTCGACGCCGGCGAGGCGTCGGGTGCCTTGGAGCGCAAGCGTCGCATTCGCGAGCTGGAGGGCCTGGAGCCCGATCTGGCTGCTGTGTTTGAGCATGTGTCGGATCAGGTCGTCGAGGCCAATGCGGCCGTCGAAGAGGCGCGTGCCGCTGAGGGCGATGCCGCCGGCGAGATCGCCCGTCTTGAGGGCGAGCGCCGCTCGCTGCTCTCCGAGATTGGCCGCCTGGAGCAAAGCGCCAACAACGCCGAGGTCGAGCGCGTGCGCATCTCCAAGCGCCGCGAGCAGGCCGCCGAGGCCGTTCGCGCTGCGCGCCCGCGCGTGGACGAGCTCACCCGCTCGCGTGACGAGGCCCGAGCGCAGGCAAGCGATCTTGGCCTTCAGATTGCCGAAGCCAACGACGAACTCGACCGCGTTCGCCGTGACGATTCCGAGGCCGCCGGCAAGCTCGCCGATGCCAAGGTCCGCCTGGCCCAGACGAGCGAGCGCCTTCGTTCTCTGAAGGGCCGCGTGCCCGATCTGGAGCATCGCCTGGAGGGCATCGACCGCCGTATCCGCGGAACACGCCAGGCCTCGCGCTCACTCGAGCTGCTGCGCCTGCGCGTCGATCCCATGCACGAGCGCTATTCGGCCCTGCTGGAGCGCGCGTCGGATTGGGCAGCGCGTCTGCGTGACCAGGCCTCTCTGGAGGAGGCGGACTCCGCTTCGCTCAAGAAGACCATCGAGGATGCCAAGGCAGAGGTTGCCCGCGCTAAGGAGAAGGTCGATACCGCCACCGCCACGCAAAACGAGTTTAAGGTCGCGCGTGGCAAGCTCGAGGTGCAGGTAGAGGCCGCCATTAAGGCCATTACCGCCGATGGCAACACGGTACTCGAGGAAGCGCTCATGCTTCCCGCGCCCACGGACCGCGATGCCGCCGAGCGCGAGCTCAACCAGCTTGTGCGCCAGATCAACAACCTTGGTCCCGTGAACCAAGTTGCCATGGAGGAGTACGAGCAGCTCAAGCGCCGCGCCGATTACATCGAGGAGCAGCTGGCCGATCTGGAGAGCGCGCGTAAGGCGCTCACCAAGATCACGGTGGCTATTGATCGCAAGATGCGCAAGGCGTTCCTTGTGACGTTTGAGAAGGTCGACGCGAACTTCCGCGAGATCTTCGCTATGCTGTTCCCGGGTGGCCAGGCTCATCTGGAGATGACCGATCCTGAGCATCCGGCCGAGACGGGTATCGAGGTCGTGGCGCAGCCGCGCGGCAAGCGCATCACCAAGATGATGCTCATGTCGGGCGGCGAGAAGAGTCTGACGGCACTCGCCCTGCTCTTTGCCGTGTACCGCACGCGCACGGTGCCGTTCTATGTGCTGGACGAGGTCGAGGCGGCACTTGACGACGCCAACCTGTCCAAGCTCATCGGCGCGCTCGACGTGTTGCGTTCCGATACGCAGCTCTTGGTCATTTCGCATCAGCGCCGTACTATGGAGGACGCTGACGTTCTCTATGGCGTCTCGATGCAAGCCGACGGCGTCAGCCGCGTCGTCTCGCAAAAACTCGATCGCGAAACCGGAAAGGTCGTGAATGCATAATGGGATTCTTTGACGCTCTCTCGCGCGGACTTGAGCGCAGCCGCGAGGCCCTCAACGAGGTCTTCTACTTTGGCGGCGAGGTCGACGAGGATTTTTGGGAGGACCTTGAGGACACCCTCGTTATGGGTGACATGGGTGCCGAGGTCGCCATTCAGGTCTCCGATGACCTGCGCGAGACAGCCGCCAAGAAGAACCTCAAGACCGCTCCGCAGCTTCGCCGCGCTCTGGCCGAGCAGCTTGAGCAGCACTTTGTGCCCATCGAGCGCGATCCGTTCTCCGATACGCCGAGCTGCGTGCTGTTTGTGGGCATCAACGGTGCCGGCAAGACCACGACGGTCGGCAAGATTGCGAGCGCCATGGCTTCCCGCGGCAAGAATGTCGTGATCGGTTCGGCCGATACCTTCCGCGCCGCCGCCATCGAGCAGCTCGATGTGTGGGGCCAGCGCGCCGGTGTTCCCGTCATCAAGCGCGACCGCGGCTCCGACCCGGCGAGCGTTTGTTACGACGTGCTCGACGAGGCCGACAGGCGCGGCAGCGACCTGGTGCTCATCGATACCGCCGGCCGTCTGCACACGAGCCCCGAGCTCATGCGCGAGCTCGCCAAGGTGGTCAATGTGACCCGTAAGCGCGCCGCCAATATGGCCGCCGGTCCCATGCCGGTCTCGGTCGTGCTTGTGATCGATGCCGCCACTGGTCAGAACGGTCTGAACCAGGCGCTCGAGTTTAACGAGGCGCTGGGCCTGGACGGTATTATCATGACTAAGCTGGACGGCACGGCTAAGGGCGGTATAGCCATGGCCGTGGCCGAGAAGCTCAAGCTCCCGATCCTTCGCATCGGCGTGGGCGAGCAGGTCGATGATCTGCAGGAGTTTAACGCCAAAGATTTCTGCCGCGCCCTGGTGGGCGAGTCCAATTAAGGAGTGACTAGTGTTTGATTCCCTGAGCGATCGCCTCAACGACACATTTGACCGCCTGCGTGGCAAGGGTAAGCTGACCGAGGCCGACATCACCTCGGCCATGCGCGATATTCGCATGGCGCTGCTCGAAGCCGACGTCAACTTTAAGGTTGTCAAGGAGTTCGTCGCCAAGACCAAGGAGCGCTGTATGACCGCCGAGGTCATGGAGTCGCTGTCGCCGGCGCAAAACGTCGTCAAGATCGTGCTCGACGAGCTTACCGAGATGCTCGGCTCCACCGAGAGCAAGCTCGTTTTTAGTAACCGCATTCCTAATGTCATCATGCTCGTGGGCCTGCAGGGCTCCGGTAAGACCACGGCTGCCGTAAAGCTTGCCTACCTGCTCAAGAAGCAGGGCCGCTCGCCGCTGCTCGCCGCGTGCGACGTCTACCGTCCCGCTGCTGCCGACCAGCTTGCCACGCTCGGTGGCGAGATCGGCGTGCCGGTCTTCCGCGGTGACGGCGAGCACCCGGTCGACATCGCCAAGGGCGCCATCCAGGAGGCCGTCGACCACCTGCGTGACGTGGTCATCGTCGATACTGCCGGACGTCTTCAGATCGACGAGCAGATGATGCAGGAGGCCGTGGACATCAAGAAGGCCGTCAAGCCCGATCAAGTGCTGATGGTCGTCGATGCCATGACCGGCCAGGATATCGTCAACGTGGTCTCGACGTTTGCCGAGCGCACCGACTTTGACGGCGTGATCATCTCCAAGCTCGACGGCGATGCCCGTGGCGGCGGCGCGCTTTCCGTGCGCCAGGTGACCGGCAAGCCCATCAAATTCGTGAGCATGGGCGAGAAGCCCGATTCGCTGGAGCCGTTCTATCCCGATCGCATGGCCAAGCGTATTCTGGGTATGGGCGACGTCGTCGGTATTATCGAGAAGGCCCAGGAGGCAGCCGATGCCGAGCAGCTTGAGGCCGCCGAGCGCATGCTGCGCGAGGGCTTTACCATGAACGACATGCTGGACCAGATGAAAGCCGTTAAGAAGATGGGCGGCATGAAGGGCATTCTCGGCATGCTCCCCGGTGGCCAGCGCGCGCTCAACCAGATGGGCGGCAACCTGGACGAGGGCATCTTCGACAAGAACGAGGCCATCATTATGTCGATGACCAAGGAGGAACGCCTGCGCCCCTCCATCATCAACGGCCAGCGTCGCGCTCGCATTGCCAAGGGCGCCGGCGTGACCCCCACCGAGGTCAACAGCCTTATGAAGCAGTGGGGCGAGATGAACAAGATGATGGGACGCATGCGCACGATGGCCAATCAGGCGCAGGCCGGCGGCAAGAAGGGCAAAAAGGGCAAGAAGGGCAAGAAGATGCGCATGCCCAATATCCCTGGCCTGGACGCTATGGGTCTGGGCAGCATGGGCGGCCTGGGTACGGGCGGTCCCAAGTCCGATATGGAGCTGCTGCGCCAGATGGAAGCGCAGATGCGTAATAAGAAATAGAGCTGTAATTCCAGCTTGATATGGCAAAGGCCACTCGGAAGCTACCGGGTGGCCTTTGTTGTTGGCTTTGATTGTTGGATTGCGTTCAGTATCGCGCCCCGAGCTCGCGGTGCCGTGCCGTTAGTGGCATCCGCAGCCCTCGTGGCCCTCGTGCTCGTGATGGCCGTGGCAGCCGCAGGACTCGCCATGTTCGTGGGCGTGGTCGTGATCATGGCCGTGGCAGCCGCACGTGGCCTCGCCGTTCTGTGCGAGCGTTCCGGCGATAAGGGCCTCGACACAAGCGTCGCAGCTGCCCTGAGCTCCTGCGTACACCGTGATGCCGGCTTGGGCAAGCGCGTTGATGGCGCCACCGCCGATGCCGCCGCAGATGAGCGTGTCCACGCCACCGTTGGCGAGCAGGCCCGCAAGGGCACCGTGGCCGGTGCCGTCGGTGCCCACGACCTGCTCGTTGAGTACCTTGCCATCCTGAATGTCGTAGATCTTGAACTGCTCGCTGCGGCCAAAGTGCATAAAGATGTTGCCGTTGTCGTACGTGGTTGCCACCCTCATGGTGTTGACCTCCTTTGCTGGCCATACGGCCGTTGCCGTGGTAATGGGGGAGTACGCAATATTGCCGCCTTCGATGATGAGCGCCCGACCATTGACCAACGCGTTTGCCACCTTGCGATGCGCGCGGCTGCAAATAGCCGCCACCGTGGCGCGCGCGATACCCATCTGCTGTGCGACTGCCTCTTGGTTAAGGCCTTCCAGGTCGCACAGGCGCAGCGCCTCGAGTTCGTCGACCGTCATGTCGATGGCGTCTCCGCTGGCTAGGCCGTCAGGGGTAAAGCCGCGGTATTCGGGGATGATCCCGACGCGGCGCAGTTTTTCGCGTCTTCCTGCCATGTGCTCTCCTTATCTGACATATGTCAACAATAGAATAGCGAACGCGCAGATTTATGCAATGAATTTCTGGCATATGCCAGAAATTGTGGGCTTATGTTTGGGCTGTGGGGCCGCATGTGCCTGGGCTACAATGAATCTCGCTTATAGGCAACTGACAGGAGGGTCAATGAGCAAGGCTGATCAACAGTTTGTAACCATGTGCCGCGATATTTTGGACCATGGCACCACTACCGAGGGCCAAAAGGTCCGCCCGGTGTGGGAGGACGGCACCCCTGCCTATACCATTAAAAACTTTGGCGTCACGGCCCGCTACGACCTGCGTGAGGAGTTTCCGGCGCTTACCCTGCGTCGCACGGCCCTCAAATCTGCCATGGATGAGATCCTATGGATCTATCAAAAGAAGTCCAATAACGTGCATGACCTCAACAGTCATATTTGGGATGAGTGGGCCGACGAGACCGGCTCCATCGGCAAGGCCTACGGGTATCAGATTGGGCAGAAGAGCCATTATGCCGAGGGTGACTTCGATCAGATGGACCGTGTGCTGTACGACCTCAAGAATACGCCGTACAGCCGCCGCATTATGACGAATACCTACGTGTTTAGCGACCTGTCCGAGATGCACCTGTATCCGTGCGCCTACAGCGTGACGTATAACGTGACGCAGCGCCCGCAGGATGATAAACCGACGCTCAACATGATTCTCAACCAGCGCAGCCAGGACATTTTGGCTGCGAACAACTGGAATGTGTGCCAGTACGCCATTTTGCTGATGATGGTCGCGCAGTCGGTCGATATGATTCCCGGCGAGTTGCTGCATGTGATTGCCGATGCCCACATTTACGACCGTCATGTCGATATCGTCCGGGAGCTTATCGAGCGTCCGCAGTTTGCCGCGCCTAAGGTAACGCTTAACCCCGATGTGCATGACTTCTATGCGTTTACGACCGACGACCTGATTGTCGAGGGCTATGAGCACGGCCCGCAGGTCAAGAACATCCCCATTGCGGTGTAGGTGACGCGCATGACGTGTAAGCTTTCTGCCATTGTCGCCGTGTGCGATGACTGGGGTATTGGGTGCGAGGGTGACATGGTCGTGTCCAATCGCTCCGATATGCGCCATTTTGTGGCGTGCACCAAAGGTTGCCCGGTTATTATGGGGCGCAAGACCCTGCTGAGTTTTCCCGGCGGGCGTCCGCTCAAGAATCGTCGCAATATCGTGCTCACGCGCGACGAGGATTTTTCGCCCGAAGGTGTCGACGTGGTGCATAGTATCGGCGAGGCGCTCGCCGCGGTTGCCGATGAGCCCGTTGCCTGGGTGATCGGCGGCGGCGAGGTGTATCGTCAGTTTTTGCCGTGCTGCGTGGAGGCCGAGGTCACGCATAACCACTGCGTCCATCCCGTGGACACGTACTTTCCCGACTTGGACGCCGATCCCGCGTGGGAGATTGCGCGGCGTGGCGGGGTTGCCACGATTGCCTCGGGCGAGGGTGACGAGGGTCTCGATTATGAGTTCGTGACGTATCGTCGCGTTGAGGCATAAATCGCCTGGCGTGAACGGTATCATCGGGTTGATTGAATGCATGGGGCGGCGCTTAGCGTCGCCTCGTTTGGTATAGATGTGCTGTAAAGAAGGGTGCGGGCTGGCTGCTATGACTGATGCCGTTGAGGTGCTGCGAATCGATTCGCTCGAGGACGAGCGGCTCGATGCCTACGTGCGACTGACCGAGCGTGAGCTTCGCTGCGTGCTGGAGCCGCAGAAGGGCATTTTTATCGCCGAGAGCGCCAAGGTCATCGAGCGTGCGGTTCGCGCCGGATACGAGCCGGTGAGCTTTCTTTTGGGCGAACGCTGGCTCGATCAGATGATGCCGCTGTTTGAGCGCCTGGTTGTGCGCGAGGGCGCGGGTCCGGTTCCTGTGTTCGTTGCCTCCATGGAGCTCATGGAGCAGCTGACGGGTTTTAACGTGACGCGCGGTGCGCTCGCGGCATTCCGTCGTCCACGCCAGATTCCGGTAGCCGAGTTCTTGAGTGGCGTCGTCGAGGCGGCGGGTGAGCGCCCGGTGCGCGTGTGCGTCCTCGAGGGCATTGTCGACCACACCAATGTCGGCGCGATTTTCCGCTCGGCGGCTGCGCTGAACGTCGATGGCATTTTGGTGAGCCCCACTTGCTGTGACCCGCTGTACCGTCGCTCGGCCCGCGTGAGCATGGGCACGGTGTTCCAGGTGCCCTGGACGCGCATTGGCAGCGAGGCGCGCGTATGGCCGCATGATGGGCTGGCGGCGCTGCACGATGCCGGCTTTTCGTGTGCCGCCATGGCGTTGACAGATGATTCGGTGTCGCTGGACGATCCCGTGCTGCAGGAGATTGACCGCCTAGCGATCTTTATGGGTACCGAGGGTGCCGGCTTGGGCACCAAGACCATTGCCGGCTGCGACCGAGCCGCGCGCATTCCGATGGCGCACGGGGTCGATTCACTCAACGTTGCCGCTGCGAGTGCCGTCGCCTTTTGGCAACTGTGCCCGCATGTGAGCAACGAGTACCACTACCAGCCGGGGCTGTATCACTAGGCAGATATTTCGCACCGGGCTCTGGTTCGGGACGTTTCGGCCGACGTCGGTCGGTGCTAAGCTGGTTTTGGCTTTCGTTTTAAAGTGCCGTTTTGTTGTTTGACATATGCTGGTGGGGAGGGCGTGTGGCTAAGAAATCTACGGCTATCGATGTAACGCAGGGTGTTATTTGGCAGCAGCTGCTTTCGCTGTGCGTTCCCATCTTTTTTAGTTCGTTTTTTCAGCAGGCCTACACGCTTATCGGTACCTATATCGTCGGTCAGTTTGGCGGCAAGCTCGCACTGGGTGGCATTCAAGCCACGATGGTGCTCACCGAGCTCTGCATTGGCTTTTGCGTTGGCGTCGGCGCCGGCTGCGCGGTCATTACCGGTCAGTATTTTGGCCAGCACGATGATGAGCGACTGAGTCGTTCGGTCCATACGGCCATGACGCTCGCGCTGGTGGGCGGTATCGTTTTCTCGATTCTTGGCATAGTGTTCGTTGAGCCCATGCTGGTGCTTATGAACACGCCGCATGAACTATTGGCCGAGGGCGTGGCCTATGCTCGTTGCTATTTTGCCGCCATGGTTGCGGCACTGCTGCTCAATATGGGAACGGCACTGCTGCGCGCCGTGGGCGACACGCGCGGGCCTGCTGTGATCATCGCTTCCGGCTGCCTTGTTAATGCGGTGCTGGATGTAATCTTCGTTGCCGTGCTTCATATGGAGGCTCTGGGCTGCGGCATTGCGGTGGCGCTGACCATTTGCTCCAACGCCACGATGATCGTGATTCGTATGATGCACGCACCGGGTGCGTGGCGGCTTTCACTGTCCAAACTCGGTATTGATCCTGGAATTTGTAAGACCATGATCTCGTGTGGTCTGCCGCTTGGCTTTCAGTCTGCTGCGTATTCGATTTCCAACGTTTTGATTCAGGTGTCGGTCAACTCGTTTGGTGCCGATATCACCACGGCGTGGGGTCTTTCGGGCCGCTTAGATGGCATTGTCTGGATGGTTACCGAGGCGCTTGGTGTTTCGATCACCACGTTCTCGGCACAGAACTTTGGCGCGCGCAACTACGAGCGCATGCGCAAGGGCTACCATACGTCGCTCATGCTGTCGTTTATGCTCATTGGTGGCCTGTCTGCCGTGCTGCTGGTGTTCTCGGGTCCGTTGTCGCGTCTGTTTGTCGACGATGCTTCGATTTCGGCGTACACCACGACGATTCTTCATTTTATCGCGCCGTTCTACGCAATCTTCTCGATTATCGAAAACGCGTCGGGCTCCATTCGCGGCGCCGGCGTGAGCTTGCAGCCCATGCTGCTCACGATTTTTGGCACCGTCGTGCTCAGGGTGATCTGGGTGTTTGCGATTATGCCGTTCGATCCGTCGCTTGAGCACCTGCTGCTGGTTTACCCCGTAACCTGGCTCATCACGGCCACGATGTTCACCATCTACCACCACAGCGGCAACTGGCTCGGCCGCGCCACCGCCTAATGATCCGAAGGGGACGGAGGATAACGGATCATTGGACCTGCGATAAGGCGAAATGATCCGTTTTCCTCCGTCCCCTTCGGATCATTTAGTATTCGATGCCTTGGCGGGCTAGGAGGCCTTCGTCGAAGTAGTGTTTGACGGGGCGCATTTCGGTGACCAGGTCCGCGAGGTCGGCCAGCGGCAGCAGTCCGCGGCCGGTTAGCACGAGCTCCGTGGTGGCGGGCTTTATCGCGATCAGCGCTTCGACATCCTCGCGCGTCACAAAGCCTCGGCGCATTGCTTCGCCGAGTTCGTCCAGAATGAGCACGTCGACCTGAGAGATCTTTTTGCGTGCAAGCTCCATGATCTGTGCGGCGCAAGCCTCGGGCGTGTCACGGTCGGCCTGTACAATGCGCAGTCCCAGGCGCGGCGCGGCATCGTGTTCGGCGCAGTGCAGCTTCTTGGCAAACTGCAGCATGAGTACGTCGAGCCCATAACCCGTGGCGCGCAAAGCCAGCCCCAAGGCGGCCGTGGTTTTGCCCTTGCCGTCGCCCGTGTAGATCTGAACCTTGCCGACTTCCAGTGATGCCATCTCTGTCCTTTCGTGCCCGGCGCCGGTTTATCGCCGTCCTTGTTGGGTATTCTAGATAGCATTATCAACCCCTGTAGATGGAGTTCAAGCAGATGGAGATGGATGACAACAAACGTAGACGGAATATGATCCTCTACGTGCTCATCGCCTTCGTTGTCTACCTCGTGCTCTCGACCGTTCTGTTCCCCAACATCGGTCACACGCAGCAGATTACGAAGACCGATTATTCGACGTTTGTCAAAGCGCTCGATAAGAAGAGCGTCGATAAGGTCGAATACAATACCGACGATTACACCATTTATTACACCAAGAAGGGCGAGGACGAGAACATCGCCTACAAGACAACCGGTGTGCCGAATGATGCGGGTTTTACCGATCGCGTGCTTGAATCCGGTGCGTCCCTGGAGTCGGTCGTTCCCGATAAAAACTCGGGTCTTATGACCTACTACCTGCTCACGCTTATCCTTCCCATGGCGATTTTCTTCCTGATTGGCTGGTGGCTCAATCGTCGCATGAAGAAGGCCATGGGCGATGACGGCCCGTCGATGAACTTTGGCGGCGGTGGTTTTGGTGGCGGTGGACTGGGTAAGTCCGGCGCGCGCGTGATCGCCTCCAAGGACGTGGGCGTGACCTTTAAGGATGTCGCCGGCCAGGAAGAGGCCAAGGAATCCCTTAAGGAGGTCGTTGACTTTCTGGAGAAGCCGCAGCGCTACGAGGAGATCGGTGCCAAGCTGCCGCGCGGTGCTCTTCTTGTGGGCCCTCCGGGCACTGGTAAGACCCTGCTTGCCAAGGCTGTGGCCGGCGAAGCTGGTGTTCCGTTCTTTAGTATTTCTGGTTCTGAGTTCGTCGAGATGTTTGTCGGCCGTGGCGCTGCCAAGGTGCGCGATCTGTTTAAGCAGGCCAAGGAAAAGGCCCCGTGTATCGTCTTTATCGATGAGATCGATACCATCGGTAAGAAGCGCGACGGCGGCGGCTTTAGCGGCAACGACGAGCGCGAGCAGACGCTCAACCAGCTGCTGACCGAGATGGACGGCTTCGATAACCACAAGGGTATCGTCGTCCTCGCTGCTACCAACCGTCCCGACAGCCTCGATCCCGCTCTGCTGCGCCCCGGCCGCTTTGACCGCCGCATTCCCGTTGAGCTGCCCGATCTGACCGGCCGCAAGAACATCCTCGAGCTGCATGCCAAGAGCGTGAAGACGCAGCCTCCGATTGACCTGACGGCGATTGCCCGCGCCACGCCCGGCGCCTCGGGTGCCGACTTGGCTAACATCATCAACGAGGGCGCCCTGCGTGCCGTCCGCGAGGGTCGCAAGCGCGCTACGCAGGACGATTTTGAGGAGTCGGTGGAGGTCGTCATCGCTGGTCAGCAGCGTAAGTCCACGGTGCTGTCTGACCACGAGAAGCAGGTCGTTTCTTACCACGAGATCGGTCATGCCATCGTTGCCGCTCGCCAGAAGGGCTCTGCGCCGGTCACGAAGATCACCATCGTGCCGCGCACAAGCGGTGCTCTGGGCTACACCATGCAGGTCGAGGAGGATGAGCGCTTCCTGACCACACGCCAGGAGGTGTTGGACAAGCTTGCCGTCTACTGCGGTGGACGTGCCGCCGAGGAGCTCATTTTTGGCGAGATGACGACCGGCGCGGCCAACGATATCGAGCAGGCCACCAAGCTCGCCCGCAACATGGTGACGCGCTTTGGTATGTCCGACGAGTTTGGCATGATGGCACTCGGTACTGTTCAGAATGCGTACTTGAACCAGGACACATCGCTTACCTGCGCCCCCGGTACGGCCGAGCGCGTGGACGCGATTGTCGCCAAACTGATCGAGGATGCGCACGACCGCGCCCTGCAGATTCTTAAGGAGAACAAGTTTAAGCTCCACGAGCTGGCTCGTTATCTGTACAAGAAGGAGACGATTACGGGCGAGGAGTTCATGAATCTCCTCACGCGCGAGAATCCGCTGATGCCAAAGCAGCAGTAACGTTGCCTTCGGGACAGTAAATATCGACGCCCCATTTGAGTGTAAGTCTCAAATGGGGCGTTCTGCTTGAGGGAGATGCAAATGAAGATCGTGGTGAGTGCCTGCTTGATGGGCGAGAGCTGCAAGTATAACGGGCTCGATAACTACCATCGCGAGCTGGTCGAAGCGTGCGAACGCACAGGGACCGAGGTCCTGCTGGTGTGCCCCGAAGTCTTTGGTGGCTTGCCCACACCGCGCAGGCCGTCCGAGATTGTAAACGGCGAGGTTCGTACCTGCGAGGGCGTGTCGGTTGGTCGCGAATTTCGCCTTGGTGCAGAGCGCGCGCTCGATATGTGCGAGCAGGCGGGCGGCCCGTCCGAGATAGCTGCGTGCGTCTTACAGGACCGTAGCCCCTCGTGCGGTGCGGGTCGCGTCTACGATGGCACCTTTAGCGGCATGCTTACCGCGGGCAACGGCGTTTTTGTCGATCTGCTGCTGCGTCACGGGTACCGTGTGATTCCGGCTAGCGAGTTCGATCCCAGCATGCTGGAACATTGTCCATAGCACTCGAACCCAACACTTCCTCACGGGTGACCGTTTTGGCATCATCCGTGAAGTTGATATTGAGTACGACCCGGTCATCAAAGACGTAGACCGAGTTGACAGGCGCCGTACCCAGGCACCCCCTCCCCGCGGCCCTCGCGCAGGAACGCGCACACGGCCTTCCCGTCTCTTGCGCCCCTCCCGGAACTGTCCACATCAGTGTAGCCAATCCAGTCCGCAAAGGGCTGCAGCCCGGACAACGCGGCGATGGAGGGCTTCTTCGGCCTGCTCAAGAAGGAGTTCTGGCACGGCAGGGACTGGTCGGACTGGACCCCCGCCCGCTTCATCGAGGAGCTCGGGGGCTGGATCGGTCGATACAATACGGAGAGGCGCAGCGATGCGCTCGGTGGCCGCACGCCGGCCGAGTTCCGCTCCGCGCTGGGAAGGGCCGCGTAACGGTCCAAGAAATCGTCCGCAGTCCCCATTCTTGCCCCTTTGGGACAGCTTCTTGTTGGAGCGTGCCTGCCCCAAACCCTGCTAGGAACGAGTACAGCAAACTGGAATTTTCAAATTAGTCTTTGCAAATTACCTTTGAACCTTCACCATCAATTACAATTCCCTGACGGTTGTTAATTGGGCATAGATTCAAATCCGAAAACTCAGCCATTATTTTCTCGGTAACTTTCTTAAATGGTGCTGTAAGATAATGCGGAAGAACATAGAAATCAATCAAATTAAGCCCTGAATCATCTTCTTGTGAGTAGTCCTCCGGCTTTTCATCCATTTGCTCGATATATTGGATGCTTGGAGCGCATACAATCGCACCTGCCGATTCACCAATCATCAGTTTTCCTTTTGCCAATTCTTTCTTCAACAGCTCATCCGTTCCCGTTTTACGGAGCTGGTCTATAAGGAAAAAAGAATTTCCGCCGGTAAAATAGATCACATCCGCATCTTCAAAAAGAGACTGTATCGTTGAATAAGCCTCCGTTGAAATATCAATTTCAGTTACGATTGCTCCCAACTTTTTGAATAATTTTCGAGCCGAGCCGACATAACCGGTGTAGCCTTCACGCAGCGAAGCTGTTGGAATAAATGCGACTTTTTTATTTTCAATTTCTTCCTTTATCAGACTTTCTACACTTGAAAAGTGAGAACATAAAAACAGTTTCATCAATATCCTCCTTTATGTATAAATTCTTATTTGTTGAACTAAGCCGTGTATACCATACTCTCCAATGAAAGAACGCCCTAATATAGCGAAATTTTGCCGTTTTCCTGCGTACGTGCGTACACACTCCACAGGAATTCTAAGGTGCCTGCCCCCTTAGCACACGGACTTTGGAACAAAGTCTAGTGTGTTACGCCTTGCCAGAGGTGTACAGGCTCCCGGTATGCACGTACGAAGCAATTGCCATCAATGCGCCATATAAGTGGCGATCAAGTTCGCACAAAGCGACCTTGATCCCGCAAAACAAAAGGCAGGATACCATCACCACGATGATACCCTGCCTTTGTTCGTTCCTGTTTACCGTTCCGAGTAGTCCTTCCGTAGAATTTCCGATAAACAAAAAACGTATCCGAACCCTTTCTCGTAAAGAACCGGGTTCGAGTACGAACTGAATGGTGGAGCAATAAAAAACCACCACAAAAGGTGCCTTGAACTGCGCCCCGAAACTTGGACTGAATAAATAG